>JAKANW010000266.1 GCA_021823555.1 Chloroflexota bacterium | reverse complement strand
GCAACTCGAGCGTTCGCCCATGCCCTCGCAGGAGTTGATTGACCCGTTGCGCGGCGTGCTGGCGAAATTGCTCGCGACGATCACGCCGGGCAATTTGAAATACAGTTGGTTCGCGGCCAGCGGCACCGAGTCCATTGAAGCGGCGATCAAGATCGCCAAGCTCTACACCGGCAAGGCCGCTTTCATCGTGGCGGTCAAAGCCTTCCACGGCAAGACGATGGGCTCGCTTTCGATGATGGGCAAGTCTGATTATCGCGCGCCGATGGGACCGATGTACGCGGGACCCGTTTACCACGTCCCGTTTGGCGACGCGGAGGCGGTGGAGAAACAACTGGAAATTTGCGACAAGGTCGGCATTGGCGTGGCTGGCGTGATCTTCGAGCCGATCCAGGGCGAGGCGGGCGCCATTGTCCCGCCGGATGATTTCTGGCCGCGCATCCGCGCCGCGACGAAAAAGTATGGCGCGTTGTTGATCGCGGACGAAGTGCAAACCGGTCTGGGCCGGACGGGCAGGCTGTGGGGCGTCGAGCATTGGGGTGTGACCCCCGACATTCTCTCCGTTGCCAAATCTCTCGGCGGCGGCGTGATGCCGATCTCGGCAGTCTGCACCACGGATGAGATCTTCCAACCGATGATGTACCCCAACCCGTTCATGCACACCACCACCACGGGCGGCAACGCGCTGGCTTGCTCGGCCGCCATTGCCGCCATCCACGTGACCTTGCGCGAGCGGCTCTGGGAGCAGGCGGCGCAGAAAGGCGAATACCTCATCCCAAGACTTGAAAAATTCGCCGCGCAATATCCCCAAATATATGAGAAAATAACGGGCAGAGGTTTGTTGATCGGCATGCACTTCAAGTCACCAGAGATCGGTTACAAGGTAGCGGCGGGACTCTTCAAACGCGGCATCCTGGTGGCAGGCACGTTGACGAGCGCGCAAACCATCCGCATCGAACCGCCTTTGATCATCACGCGGGAGCAGATAGACACCCTGCTCGACCGCCTGGAAGATACACTCAAATCCATTCATGGGAGCATGTAAATGAGTCAGTTGAGCGAGTTTGCCGTTGAATTGCGTGACGTGGTGAAAACCTTCAAGACTCCCGAAGGTACCCTGTTGAACGCGGTTGACCACGTGGATATGAAGATCAAGAATGGAGAGTTTTTCTCCATGCTTGGCTCGTCGGGATGCGGCAAGACCACATCCCTGCGCATGATTGCCGGGTTCGAGTGGCCCTCAGAAGGGGAGGTGCTCATCGAGGGCAAGGCCATGGGGCACACGCCTCCTTTCCAGCGCCCGGTCAACACTGTGTTTCAGAGCTACGCGCTCTTCCAGCACATGACCGTCTTCCAGAATATTGCCTTCGGCCTCGAAATGGAGAAGGCGCCGGTCAACGAGATCAAGGCCCGCGTCGGGCGCATCCTCGAAATGGTGCAATTGAACGGAATGGAGCGCCGCTATCCACGCCAGCTCTCGGGTGGGCAGCAACAACGCGTTGCGCTGGCCCGCGCCCTGGTCAAACTTCCGAACGTGCTCCTGCTCGACGAGCCGCTCGGCGCCCTCGATCTAAAACTCCGTAAAGAAATGCAGCTCGAGCTCAAGGCCATCCAGCAGAAAGTGGGTATCACCTTCGTCTACGTCACGCATGACCAGGAGGAAGCCCTGACCATGTCGGACCGCATTGCCGTGATGAGCAAGGGCAAGGTGATGCAAATGGGCACGCCCGTGGAAATTTACGAACGCCCGTCCAGCCGCTTCGTGGCAGACTTTATTGGCGAATCCAACTTTCTTGAAGGGACGGTTCAGAGGGTGGACGGAGAACATGCGTCGGTGCTGGTGCCCGCTTTGATGTCCGAGGTGACCGGCCTGAATACGGGCAAATTGAAACTGGGCGAGACGGCAGTTGTGTCCATTCGCCCGGAGAAGATCCGCATCTCGGAGGAGCCTGCGCTGAAGATCAATTGTTTCAAGGGCGCGGTCAAGACCTCCACGTACATCGGTTCGGATACACACGTCTACGTGGACGTGAACGGCATGACGATCAAGGTGTGGGAGCAGAATAAGATCTCGAGCCTCGACCCGAGGGCGTATTACACGCAGGGACAGAACGTGTGCATCAATTTATTCCCTGAAAATACGCTCATTCTTGCCAACAAGTGAGGCGTCCATGTTGAAGCGATTGCGAGAAAACAAATCTGCGCAAGGGACCCTGCTGGTCACGCCCACGCTGGTCTTCATGGTGGGGCTGCTTATCATCCCTCTGATCCTCACTGCCGTGGTCAGTTTTGGCACGCGCGACGCGGACGGTGGCGTGATCTACGGTTTCAGTTTGCACAATTACGCCCGCCTGTTCGGCATCTCGAGCGATTGTCCCGAAGGTCAAACCACATGTTTTGATTCGTTATACGCGAACATCCTCTGGCGTTCGTTGACGCTGGCCTTCAATACCACAGTGCTGGTCATTCTGCTGGCGTATCCGCTGGCTTATTTCATCGCGCGCTCCCAGCCCAAGCGCCGCAATACCTTGTTGATGCTGGTGCTCGTCCCATTGTGGACGAACTTCGTCATCCGCGTCTACGCGTGGATGATGCTCCTGCGCGAGCAGGGCGTGATCAACGGCCTGCTCGGCTGGGTGGCCGCCCGCTTTGGAGCGCCGTTCGAGCCGCTTCAAATGTTGTACACCCCGGGCGCGGTGCTGGTGGGTATGGTATATGAATTTCTGCCGTTCATGATCCTGCCGATCTTTACCTCGCTCGAGAAGATCGAGAATGCGCTTTACGAAGCCGCCGCGGACCTGGGCGCCAATCCCATCCGCACCTTCCTGCGGGTCACGCTTCCGCTCTCGATGCCGGGCGTGGTGGCCGGGACGATCCTCGTCTTCATCCCGGTCATGGGCACGTTCATCGTCTCCGACATTCTCGGCGGGCGGCAGGTGATTTTAGTGGGGAACCTGATCCAGCGTCAGTTCCTCGATGCGCGCGATCCCACATTCGGCTCCGCTGCGTCGCTGATTCTAATGATCATGACGTTGATCGTCACATACTTCTACACGCGGAAATTCGGATTTGGAGAGGAGATCATAGCCGTATGAATCCCCATCGCCGACATCCCCTGATCCGCGCCGCCGCGGTGCTGGTGTACTTTTTCCTCTACGCGCCGATATTTGTCCTCGTGCTGTATTCCTTCAACGCCTCCCGCACAAACGTGCTTTTTGCGGGGTTCGTCACGTCTTTTGGGCCGCTTCAAACGGACGGCAGTCTCGTCACGCAAAGTCCGTGCGGACCGTTTCACTGGTTCTGCGAGCTTTCCAAGAATCAGGAAGTGGGATTGGCGGCGCGCAACACGCTGACCATCGCCTTCACCTCCACCCTGATCTCCACATTGATTGGCACGATGGCCGCCATCGCCATCCAGCGCTACAACTTCAGACTCAAGCCGTTCTCCCAACTTTCGTTGTATATCCCCATCGTGATTCCCGAGATCGTGATGGGCATCGGCATCCTGACGTTATTCAGCCAGTTATTCGGGTTGATCAATGACGGTCTCGGGCTGGCAGGCGACGCCCGCCTCTCGCTGGGACTGGGAACGGTCATCGTCTCGCACATCGCGTTCAGCGTCCCGTTCGTGACCCTGGTGGTTCAGGCCCGCCTGGCCGGTTTCGACAAGTCCTTCGAAGAGGCCGCCATGGACCTCGGCGCGAATGAACTGGTCACCTTCTGGCGCGTCACCCTGCCGATGATCCTGCCCGGCGTTCTCTCCGGCGGGTTGCTGGCCTTCACGCTCTCGCTTGATGACTTCGTCATCACCTTCTTCACCACTGGCCCCGGCGCGACCACCCTGCCGATCTATGTATACGGCCTTTTGCGGCGCATTATCACGCCGCAGGTGAATGCGCTTTCCACGGTCTGGATTTTGATTGTGCTAAGTGTAGTCATTTTATTGCAACGTTTGCAAAGCCGCGAGGCAAAATAACTGTGAAAACCACAGCGCATGCTGTGTGTTTCAATTTTCATCCACCCCAAGGAGGAAGAGATGAGTAAGAAACTATTGTTCCATCTATTGGCCGTGCTGGTCGTGCTCAGCCTCGCGCTGACAGCCTGCACGAGTGGCGGAGGAGGGGGAGGTGGCGGAGGCAATGGCAATAGCGGCGGAGGCGGAGGCGAATCGCCCACTGCATCCGCTCCCAAAGTGACCTCCAGCGGCTTTACCTGCCCCGAGCCGCAGTACCCCATGGAGGTCACCTCGAAGGAATTGAACCTCTTCGTATGGACCGAGTACATCCCGTCGGATGCCATCGAGTGCTTTGAGTTGGTTTACGGTGTGAAAGTCAACCGCGATGAGTATTCTGCCAACGAGGAGATGTACGCCAAACTCAAGGCGGGCGGCGCGGCCTACGACCTTGTCCAGCCGACCGACTACATCGTCAGCCTGATGATTCGCGAAGGCCTGCTCCAGGAACTGGATCACAGCAAATTGCCCGTGCTGGCCAGTTTCGATCCCAACTACCTGAATTTCTCCTTCGACCCGGGCAACAAGTACACCATCCCCTACCAGGCCGGCACCGACGCCATTGTCTACAATTCCGACAAGGTCACCACCGCGCCAACCTCATGGGCTGACCTGTGGAATCCGGAATACGCCGGCCGCCTCGTCATGCTGGACGATTCACGCGCCGTGATCGGCCTGACTCTGCTCACCCTCGGCTATGACGTGAATACGAAGGATCCCGCCCAACTTGATGAGGCCAAGGCTAAGCTCGCCGAGTTGGTTCCGAATGTTAAGCTCTTCGATAGCGACAGCCCCAAGACCGCCCTCATCGCCGGCGACGTGGATCTCGGCATGACCTGGACTGGCGAGGCGTTCCTTGCCCAGCAGGAGAACCCGGCCATCAAGTATGTATATCCTACCGAAGGCGCCATCCTCTGGCAGGATAACTACGCCATCCCGGTCGGCGCGCCTCACCTCGACGCCGTCTATGCGTGGATCAACTACACCATGCAGGGCGACGTCTTCTGGTTGATGTTGCGCGACTTCCCGTACAGCAACCCGAGCGCGGCCGCGCTCGAATATGCCAAGGCCAACCAGCCGGACATCTACAACGCCTACTTCAACTCTCCCATCACCAACACGCCGCCGGATGCCATTGCCGCCGGTCACCGCATTGACGATGTCGGAGAGGCCCTGCCGCTCTACGATCAGATTTGGACCGAGATCAAGGGCGAGTAGCCCGTTTCCCCGTCCGCCTGAGCCGACCTCGCAAGAGGTCGGCTTTTTTATTGGCGGGCGTAGTCTATTTGTCATAAAAAGACCTGTATTTATAATAAATAATTATAAAATGTTTGACTTATATACAAAATCGTTATAAAA
>JAKANW010000265.1 GCA_021823555.1 Chloroflexota bacterium | reverse complement strand
CGAGCAGGGCCAGGACAGACAACAAGGCGGGGAAGGGCGGACAGAGTACTTTCTCCACCCTGCCAATCTCACGCAGCCCCGCGTTCATTTTGAAGACCAGTTCGCGGGCTTCCGCGACGGTCTTGTTCATTTTCCAATTTCCGGCAACAAAAGGAGTTCTCATAGCGTTTGGCTTTTCCTACTGAAGTGTAGTCAAGAGTTTCTCTGCCTCGGCATGCATCCATTCAGGTTTGGCAGGGTTGGAGGAAATGGAAAGCAGCAATTGGCGGGCCTCAGCGACCTTTCCATCCTTGATGTCAATTTCGGCCTCCAGCAGGACGGCTTCGGGAAAATCCGGCTTGATACGCTGAGCCTGCGCCAGCGCCTTGCGGGCCTCCGCGATGCTGCCGAAATAAAGAGCGAACCGACCGCGCGCCACCCACCCAAGCGGCTGGTCAAACCCTGTGACCCGGTCGAAGGTCAGGAAAGTTAGCGCTTCAGGAATTCCGGCCGCTTTATAAACAGCCTCATGCAAACGGTCTCTTACATCCTGCGGCACGGTCCCCGGCTGAAAGAGATCAGCGGCCCGCAGATACATGGCCGCCGATCCGGGCCAGCACCCTTGCGCGGCCAGTTCCGAGGCAGCCGTCAACAGAAAGTCTTGGTTGGAACCGGCCAGGTTGGCCGCTTTATCCAGCGTCTCAGCCGCCTGGTGGAATTGCTTCGCGTCCCAGTAAGCCAGCCCCAGAGCCAGGTGCGCTTTGGGATCATCCGGGTTTTGCTGGACCGCCAACAAGGCGGCGGTCACCTCAGGGGATACAGCAGCTTGAGTGTTCCCACCGGAAACAACGGGAGGCGCGAGGGTCGGCCGGGGAGAAGGCTGGGCTGACGGCTGGGCGCCGAATGGCAGCGCACCGGGGCGATTGCTGCGCAGATTGCGAAGAGCAAAAAAACCAAATAGCAGACACACGAACAGGATGACCATGATCGCTGCGAGGGTCCACGGCGAGCGCTTCTTTTTCTGGACCGCTACCGGGGCTACCGTTGGACTGTCATAATCCACTGCCGGCGCCGATTCTATTTTTGCGACCTGCGCCGCGTCCAGTCTGGGTATGGTCAACGCGGCACCTTGCATCGGCACGCCCGCCGTGTCCCAGGACATCTTGAAGGCCCGAACCATTTCGTCCACGCTGGCATAACGGTCGGCGCGTTCCTTAGAGAGGGCTTTCAACAGCACACGTTCGACGGCCTCCGGCACCCTGGGGTTGACCTGCCGCGGCAGGGGCAGCGGCGTATAAATGTGGTCATGGATGATGGAGAAAGGCGTATCTGCGCTGAACGGCACCTGTCCCACCACCAGCTCGTACAGCATCACGCCGAAGGAATAGATGTCGGTACCCTCATTGAGTTCCTTCTTGCCCATGGCCTGTTCGGGCGAGATATATTGTGGGGTGCCCATGATTGCGTCAGAGGAAAGAGTCGACTCGCCCGCCTCGGCAATGCGCGCCAGGCCAAAATCAGCCAGATAGATGACGCCATCGGCGGCGATCAATACGTTGGATGGCTTGATATCACGGTGCAGGATGCCCTGCCTGTGTGCATAGGAGAGCGCCGCCCCAACCGAGTCAACCACCTTTTGGATCTCACCAGCCGTCAACGGTCCGCGCGCGAGACGGGCTTTGAGCGTCTCCCCCTCGATGAACTTCATCACCAGGTACGGACGATGCTCGTGTTCGGCGTAATCGTAGATCGGCACAATGTTGGGATGTTCCAGTTTGGCCACCACGCGCGCCTCACGCTGGAAGCGCAACTCAAAGGTCTTATCCTCGTTGAAAGCAGGATGCAAAACCTTGAGCGCCACATAGCGATCCAGTGCAGCATGGTACGCCTTGTAGACGGTAGCCATCCCGCCCTGGCCAAGTTGTTCGGTGATCCGGTACGGCCCGACGTTCTCACCAATGTTGAATGACATGACAACCTCTATGCAAATCCAAATCGTCCCTATTTTACTTGACAAATCTGTTCGCAACCCATGACTTCGGAAATCTTTAAGAAGATTCCCTGTTTAAGCAAATCAAGGCAGATTTCCGAAGTCTTTACCTGGAATAGCAAAAGCCTGGATTTGGCAATCCAGGCCAAACAATTAGGAAAGTGTCAAAGGATGGCAAATCCATCCTTTCGACTACTATTTATCGTTCAATGCCGCCACTCCGGGCAGCTCTTTTCCTTCCAGGAATTCGAGCGACGCGCCGCCGCCGGTTGAGACGTGCGTCATTTGTTTGGCAACGCCCGCCTCCTTGACCGCGCTGGCGCTGTCGCCGCCGCCAATGACGGTCGTCGCGCCGGACTCGGCCAGCAGCCTGGCCAGGACAAAGGTGCCTTCGGCGAACCTGGGCATCTCGAAGACACCCAGCGGGCCATTCCAGACGATTAATTTGGCTCCGTTTAACGCGCGTTTATACAGCTCGAGCGTGCGCGGGCCAACATCCATCACCCGCCAGCCTGCGGGAATTTTGTCCACATCCACTACATGGCTGTCCGCCTCCGCCTCGAACTTATCGGCGATGACCGCGTCCACCGGCAGGATGAGCTTGTCGCCGGCTTTCGCCATAATGGACCTGGCCATATCCACGGAGGCCGTTTCGACCAGGCTATCCCGCATGTTGTAGCCCTTGGCCGCCAGGAAGGTATTGGCCATGCCGCCGCCGACGATGAGCTGGTCGCACTTGGCGAGCAAGGTTTCCACCACCAGGATCTTGTCACTGATCTTGGCCCCGCCCAGGATGGCAATGTACGGATGCTCCGGGTTGGAAACGGCGCGGCCGAGGTATTCCAGTTCCTGTTCCATCAGAAAACCGGAGACGGCCGGCAGGAAGCGCGCCACACCCTCGGTGGAAGAGTGGGCGCGGTGCGCCGACCCAAAGGCATCGTTTACGTAGACTTCTCCCAGCGCGGCCATCTGCTTCGCCAGGTCGAGGTCATTCTTCTCCTCACCAGCGTGGAAGCGGGTGTTCTCCAGCATGAGCACATCGCCGGGCTTCAAGGCTTTGGCCATCTTCTCGACTTCCGGCCCGACACAATCGGGCGCCATCTGGACAGGCTTGCCTAGCAAACCTGACAGCACCTCCGAGGCGGCCTTGAGACTGAACTCAGGATCGGGGCCGCCCTTCGGACGCCCGAGGTGACTCATCAGGATCACGGATGCGCCCTGGTCGAGCACATACTTGATCGTAGGCAGGGAAGCCCTGATGCGCTTGTCGTCGGTTACTTTGCCATCCACCATCGGCACATTGAAGTCCACGCGCATGAGAACACGCTTGCCTTTGAGGTCAATGTCTTTTACAGTTTTCTTGTTCATGACTTCCTCGGTAAATTGGGATTTAGTAAAATCGGTAGATTGGGGAGACCGATCTACCAATTTACCAACTTACCAGCTACAGGCTCTTTGCTATTAACGCGGCCAGGTCGGCTGTGCGGCAGGAATAACCCCATTCGTTGTCATACCAGGCAACGATCTTGGCAAAGGTGCTCTTTTCCTTGCCGAGCATCTGGGTAAAGGGCAAGTCCACCGACGAGGAGTGTGAGTCGCCTTTGTAATCAATCGAGACCAACGGTTCGTCCACTGCCTGGAGAATGCCCTTCAAACGCGGGGTCTTGGCAGCCTCGCGGTAAGCTTGGCGCAATTCCTCGGTCGTGGTCTCGACTTCAAATTCAGCCGTCAGGTCAATGATCGAGACCGTTGAGGTGGGGACGCGCAGTGCATAACCATCCAGCCTGCCGGCCATATCGGGAATGACCAGCTTCAAAGCCTTGGCCGCCCCGGTCGAGGTCGGGATGATGTTCATGGCAGCGGCGCGGGCGCGGCGCAGGTCCGAGTGCGGCAGGTCGAGGATCTTCTGGTCGTTGGTGTACGAGTGGACGGTGGTCATAAAACCGCGCACGATCTTGAAATTGTCGTGAGCAACCTTCACGGCCGGAGCCAGTCCATTGGTGGTGCAGGAAGCATTCGAGAGCACATGATGCACCTTCGGGTCATATTTATCTTCGTTGACGCCCAGCACAACGGTCAGGTCCTCGCCTTCGGCGGGAGCGGAGATGATGACCTTCTTTGCGCCGCCGTGAGTGATGTGATTGACTGCGCCCTTGACGGTCTTGCCTTTTTTGTTGACGCCATCTTCCTTGATGGTGAACAGGCCGGTGGACTCGATGACGATCTCCACGCCCAGGTCGCCCCACGGGATGGCAGCCGGATCGGTCTCTTTGAAGGCCTTGATCTTCTTGCCGTCAATATGCAGGCCATCTTCAGCAACTTCAACTGTGCCGTTGAAACGGCCGTAGTTTGAGTCATACTTGAGCAAATGCGCCATGGTTTTCATGTCGCCAATGTCGTTAAAAGCGACAACTTCCAGCTCGTTCGGGTATATGTCGCGAATCGCCTTGAGAACCTGCCGGCCTATCCGACCAAACCCATTAATACCAACTTTGACTGTCATTGCATACCTCCAAGTATAAGTTTGTTTGTGATTTTTTACACAAGAAGATTTTATCACAACCTGCCCCAATTGTCAGGACAAGCTACAACTCGTGAATTATAGCACCGGCTAATTTACGCGTCGCTCAAGGGGCCGGTGCGCTCGTAGAACAGATTCATCAGGACCTGTGAGAGCTTGGCCGAGTCATGCCGCCAGGGATGGCCGGCATCCACCAGGTCAGCGGTGTAAGTGCGACTGTCAGCCAGGATGCGTTCATCAGCGAGCACCCATTGAATGTTCTGCGCGAGGCGCATATCATAATTGTCGTTGCAAACCAAAATATCAAACAAGGCTTCGCCCACGTGCTCTTCCAGGGCGCGCGCATGATCAAAGCAGGTATAGGAATCAGTCTCACCGGTTTGTACGGCAATATTGCAGATGAATACTTTGAGCGCCCGGCTGACGCGCAGAGCAGCCAGCAAATCGGGCACAAGCAAGTTGGGCAGCAGGCTGGTGTATAGGCTGCCTGGCCCGACAGTGATCATATCGGCAGAGAGAATGGCTTGCAGGACAGGTGGAAAGGCAGGCGCGTTGTTTGGCTCCAACCACACGCGACGGACTCGTCCCGCCATTTCAGGGATGCGGCTCTCCCCTTCCACACGCACCTCGTTGGCGACATGCGGCAACTGCATGTCTGCCACCAGGCGGACATCGTGAAGCGTTGAAGGCAGCACGCGGCCATGCACTGAAAGCACGCGGCCCGACTCGGCTACGGCTTCCTCGAAACTGCCGGAAATTTCGCTCAACGCGGTGATGAACAGATTCCCAAAGGAATGACCGTCCAGGCCGGGCGCGCCGCTGAAACGATATTGAAAAAGTTGTGTGAGCAGGGCTTCGTCGTTGGAGAGCGCGGCCAGGCAATTGCGGATGTCACCGGGCGGCAGGATCCCC
>JAKANW010000264.1 GCA_021823555.1 Chloroflexota bacterium | reverse complement strand
TTCCCTTTCAGACCCCACCACATGGAAGACATCTCCCGCGGCGGGTACATCGTTCAGTCCCATCACTGCCACAGGCATGGACGGGCCAGCCTTCTTGACCGGTTTGCCTTTGAAATCAGATAGGGCGCGCAGGCGGCCATAAGCCCTGCCCGCCACCACGATGTCTCCCGTTTGCAGCGTTCCATTCTGGACGAGCAGCGTGGCAATCGTCCCTTTCGATTTATCCAGTTCGGCCTCAATCACAGTGCCGATCACTTTCCCATTGGGGTTGGCGCGAATATCCGTGTTATCGGCCACCAGCAACGCAGCTTCGAGCAGGTCTTCAATGCCAAGCTTCTGCTTGGCAGAAACAGGGATCACCATCGTATTACCGCCCCATTCGTCCGGGACAAGTTCGAGTTCAGCCAGTTGCTGTTTGACGCGGTCAGGGTTGGCATTGGGTTTGTCAATCTTATTGAGAGCCACGATGATCGGCACGCGCGCTGCTTTGGCATGGGCGACGGCTTCCTTGGTCTGCGGCATGACGCCGTCGTCTGCTGCCACCACCAGGATTACAATATCCGCCCCCTGTGCCCCGCGGGCGCGCATAGCGGTAAACGCTGCATGGCCGGGAGTATCCAGGAATGTAATCAGGCGGCCCTTTCGTTCTACCTGGTACGCGCCGATATGTTGGGTAATGCCGCCCGCTTCTCCCTCCGCAACATTCGACTGGCGGATGACATCCAGCAGGCTGGTCTTGCCATGGTCCACATGACCGAGAATGGTTAGAACAGGAGCACGACTCCTGAGTGAGGCCGCATCTTCCCCGGCGATCAACTGACGCCAGAGCGGTATTTCTCCCACCTCTTCCAGCTTTTTATCTTCAACAGTTTCGGCAACCGCCTCAAAACCATACTCTGCGACCACAATGGCGGCGGTATCGAAATCCACCGCCTGATTGATGGTCGCCATCACGCCATTGGTCATCAACTTTTTGATGATTTCGATGGGACTTTTTTCGATCTTTTGCGCCAGGTCTCTAATAACAATACTGGACGGTAATTCAATCTTGCGTCCGTTTTCGCTCATGGGCCACCTCCATCAAAAATGACACTTCCCAACAGGCCAAAACCGGCCCTGCCCTTGAAGCATATCCACGCCCGTGAGCGAAAGCATTAGACGTTCACATGGCGTTTACTCGTTGGCAGGAGTCTCCCCTGACTCCGCGGGCAGTGTTTTCATAAAATCTTGCAAACGTTCCAGGTCAAAAACTGTCAACTCCATCTTGAGGGCGTGCGCCAGCCCGCCTTTCAGGCCGCGCTCCCAGCACTCGCGATGGTCATGCAGGTAAGCCCCGCGCCCAGCCAGTTTGCCGGTTGGGTCCACCAGCACCCCTTCTGTAGTCCGCACGAGACGGATCATCTGCCGTTTTGGCATCACTGTACGGCAGCCCACGCAGGTGCGTTGGGGGATATGCTTGACGTGTTGGACAGGTTTCTTGGACACCTTCATCATCCCCCCCTCTCCATTTTGCAGGAGAGGGGTCATAAGTCAATTCCTACCAATCCCCTTCAAAGCCGTCCTCGCCGCGCTTGTGGATCTTGCGCGCCACGACTTCGCCAAGACCTTCATCGAACTCAAGCTCAACGCCTTTCTTCTTGCCTTTTTTCTTGCCTTTCTTCTTGCTGTCATCGCTTTCTTCTTCGCCGTTTGCGGACTGGAAGATCTCGGGCTTCATCGCAAACAACTCATCCAGCGAGACGCCATCCTTGGCATGCTCATCTTCGACCACTTCAGCAGCCTTCCCCTTCGAGGCGGGCTTCGCCTCTTTCTTAACCTCAACCTGCTCCTCAACCACAGGCGTACCTTCCGCTGCGGCTGGTTCCGCGGCAACTGCCGCCGCGACAGCTTCGACCACCGGGGCCTCTGCCACTGGAATTTCCGCTGCAGGAGCCTCTTCCACAACCGGGACAGGCTCGGGTTCGGGGAATTGAACCGCCGCCATCATCTCTTCGATGTTTTGCATGGCCTTCGGACCAACGCCGGGCAAGCCAAGCACTTTATTGGGATCTGTCTTGAGGGCCAGCATGACCTGACCCACCGTTTCAAAACCGGCCTCGGTCAGGATATTGAAGACGTGCTCCTTTATGCCGGCCTGTTCGAGAGGCATCGAGAAGGCCGTTTCCGGCACTTCCCCGCGGGCAGCAGAGACGCGCTCTTCTTCAGCGCGGGCAGCCTCTTCCTTGACCTGGCTGTCGCGGCGCTCCACACGCTCCACAAATTGTGACAGTGTGGCGTACTCTTCCGGCGTGACCGGGCGATTGTCCGCCTTCTTGGCCAGGACCTCAGCCACCTGCGGCGCCAACTCAACGACATGGGGCAGCATGGCCGACAGTTCGGGATCCCCCTGCAGTTTGGCGAGTGCGTCACCAGCCGCTTCGACCAGGGACTTGATGTCAATGCGCCAGCCGGTCAGCTTGGCAGCCAGGCGGGCATTCTGCCCATCGCGGCCGATGGCCAGGCTGAGTTGGTCCTCCTGCACCACCACGGTGGCAGTGCGCCCACCCTCGGCTTCAGCCAGATAGACGCCGCTCACGCGCGCCGGGCTGATGGCCTTCGAGATGTAAACGGTGGGATCCTGGTCCCATTGGATAATGTCAATCTTCTCATCGTGCAATTCCTTGACGATGGCCTGAATACGTACGCCTTTGATGCCTACACAGGCGCCCACCGGGTCCACGCCCGCCTGGGTAGCCGAAACAGCTACTTTGGCGCGCGCACCCGGCTCACGGGCAATGGCGCGGATCTCAACGATGCCGTGATAGATCTCGGGCACTTCATTTTCGAGCAGACGGCGCAGGAAGTTGCGATGCGCCCGCGACAGGATGATCTGCGGGCCGCGTGGCCCATCCTTGACTTCAAGCACCACCGCGCGCACACGGTCGTGCAGCCTCAGACGTTCGCCGGGAATCTTCTGGTTGTTGGGCATGTTGCCCTCGGCCTTCATATCGAGACCGATGGTTGCGCCCTGGTTATTAATGGCCTGGATCACGCCGGAGACGATCTCGCCCACCTGGCGTTCAAAGTATTGCATCTGGTTGGAACGTTCAGCTTCACGGATACGCTGCTGGATGACCTGGCGCGCCGTCTGTGCAGCAACGCGTCCAAAATCCGCCGGCGTGGTTTCGACGATCACCATGTCGCCCAACTGGGCCTCGGGGGTGACCTTGCGGGCTTCTTCCAACTTAACTTCGGTCTTGTCTTCCTGAACTTCCTCGACAACTTCCTTCTCGGCGTAGATCAGGACTTTGCCCGTTTCGGGATCAACTTTTGCCTCCACATGCTGCGCGCTGGACGCGTTAACAGCCCGCCGGTAGGCTGACACCATGGCGGACTCAATAGCTCCCAGGATGATTTCCCTGGAGAGTTGCTTCTCTTCCAGCACTTCATTGAAGGCAAGTGAAAACTCGTTTTTGGTCATGCTGCTTGCTCCGTAAACTCCTATTTACAAGCAGAAAAGTGGGGGTCGCCCACTTCTCGGTGCTTCCAGTCTCGGTTCGTCGTGCGGCGGTGATTCTAGCACAGGGTAAAAAAAGATGCAAGATATAATAGCGCCATGACTCAACGAGATATGGAAAAGGCCGCGCTACGCGGCGAGCCTTCTTATGTGTGGAGGGCAGGACAGCAGCGCCGCTTGGAGATGATCGTGCGGGCCGCGGGAGAACGTATCGGCGGGCAGGTACTGGAAAACGGCTGCGGCGTGGGAATGTACGTCGAGAAGCTGGCAGGCCTCGGGTCACGCGTGACCGGGCTGGAATTCGACCTCGAGCGTGCACTGGAAGCGCGTCACCGCTCGGATGGGATTGTCAACGCGGCCGGGGAATTCATCCCGCTGCCCGCCTCGACCTTTGACCTGGTCCTCAGCCACGAGGTGATCGAACACGTCCAGGATGACCGCGCCGCCGTGCGCGAGATGGTGCGCGTGCTCCGAAGTTCCGACCCTGCGTCGGGGAAACCCGGCGGGCGCATCGCACTCTTCTGCCCAAACCGCGGCTATCCTTTTGAAACGCATGGCATCTACTGGCGCGGCGAATATTATTTCGGCAACAAACCGTTCGTGAATTATCTGCCGCGCGCCTGGCGTGACCGACTCGCCCCGCATGTGCGCGTGTATTCACGGCGCGACCTGCAGAAATTGTTCGACGGCCTGCCTGTGAAATTCATCGAGCGCACGGTCATCTTCGGCGCGTACGATAACATCATCGCCCGCTTCGGCCCGCTGGGGAAAATCCTGCGAGCGATGCTACAATTTTTGGAAAGGACGCCATTCAAGATATTTGGCCTGTCGCATTTCTGGGTAATTGAGAAAACACAGGAGATTGCATGAAAAGACATCTCGTCAAACCTGGCAGTATCGTGAACCTGAGCGAGTGGGACTCCGCCGATTCCGGTGAATTCAAAGGCGGAAAGAACGAGGGTCGCGCTGAATTATTGAAGCTGAACAAAGAACTGGAAGAATTGCAGGAGCTGCTCCACGCCGAGCACAAGCACAAAGTGCTGATCGTGTTGCAGGCCATGGATACGGGCGGCAAGGATGGTACGATCCGGCGGGTGTTCGAAGGTGTCAATCCACAGGGCGTGCGCGTGGCCAACTTCAAAGTCCCAACGCCGGTCGAACTGGATCACGACTACCTGTGGCGCGCCCACGCCCAAATGCCTGGACGCGGCGAAATGGTCATTTTCAACCGCAGCCATTACGAGGACGTGCTGATCGTGCGCGTCCATAACTTTGTCCCCGGGAAGGTTTGGAAGAAACGTTACGAACAGATCCAACAGTTCGAGGAAATGTTGGCGGAAGAAGGCACAACCATTCTCAAGTTTTTCCTGCACATCAGCCCTGCCGAGCAAAAAGAGCGCCTGCGCGCCCGCCTGGAAGACCCAACCAAGCGCTGGAAGTTCAATCCCGGCGACTTGAAGGAACGCGAATTGTGGAAAACCTACATGGCTGCCTACGAGGATGTCCTGAGCAAAACCAGCACAAAAAACGCTCCCTGGTACATCGTCCCTGCGAACAAGAAATGGTATCGTGACCTGGTCATTTCCAGCACGATCGTGGATACCCTGAAGGGATTGAATATCACTTATCCAAAACCTGAATACGATGCCGAAGCCACCTTGCGCGATTTCGATACCCTGGTGAAAGATATTTAGATGATCTCCTCCGAAGAATACGACCGCATTGCCCGCTCCCTGCCGTTTCTTCAACATGCCAACCCGGAGCTGGCCCGGGAATTCAAGCGGGCGGCCTTCCTGGCTCGCATCCCAACAGGACGAGACGTATTCGTCGAAGGCGACCGTGTGGATGGGATCGCGCTGTTGATCTCAGGCGTGGTGCGCGTCTACAAGATCGGTGAGACCGGGCGCGAGATCACCCTCTATCGC
>JAKANW010000263.1 GCA_021823555.1 Chloroflexota bacterium | reverse complement strand
ATGCCAATGCCGAAAATGGGCATACTCCACAATCAATGTCTTAACTTTGTCAACCTTTCATCCTTCCGCCTTCATCCTTTCCTGCGGTATAATCCCGCCCGCTTGAAATTCCGAAAGAGGTAATAAAGAAATGATCGACGTCAACGAACTCCGCAAAGGCGTGACCTTCGAATTGGATGGCACGCTCTACAAAGTGCTGGACTACAGCCACAACAAATCCGGACGCGGCAACGCTTCCATCCGCATCAAGGCGCGCAACATGATTACCGGCGCCAACATCGAGCGCACCTTCAACTCGGGTCAGGAAGTACAGGATGTACGCCTCGATTTCCATAATGTTTCCTACCTGTACACCGACGGCGAATTTTATCATTTCATGGATAACGAGACCTTCGACCAGCCGGCCCTCGAAAAGGACATGCTGGGCGAAACTGCCCTCTTCCTCAAAGAAGGCATGGAAGCCAAGTTGACTTTCTACAACGGCAAGCCGTTGGATATCGAATTGCCCACCTCTGTGGATATGGAAGTGGTCGAGGCCGAAATGGCCATCCGCGGCGACACCGCCACCGGCGTGACCAAGAAGGTCAAGACCGATACAGGCCTGACCGTGCAAGTTCCCAACTTCGTCAATGTCGGCGACACCATCCGCGTCGACACTCGCACAGGCGATTACGTAACCCGCGTATAAATTCAGAGTCCTGAACTCCAAATTCTGAATTCCCGATGCGAACTCCCTTCGGCGCAGAATGTCCCTACTTTTACGGTGATTATGCACGCGGCCGCAATCGCGAAGAATGCCGCCTGCTCCAGTCTGCCAGCCTGGAATGGGATTCCTCGCTTTGCCGTACGTGCCCGGTTCCGTCCATTAAACGTGACAATGCCTGCGAGTTCATGCAATTAAGGCCGCGCGTCGAACGTCCCCTCCTGAGCCTCTTTCGCAAACAAGTGCAAGTGTCCACCTATTGCGAAAAGAGCGGACAATCCGGCTTTGAACCGCACATTGGCTGCCGGCAGTGTCATACGCTCCCCCCGGAATTCAAGGTCAGGGCTTAGCCCGCGGCCTCCTTATTTCCCTGCCAGCAGTCTCCTGCTGGCAAAACTTTTTCACGGGGATAATTACCAATCCCTGCCGTTCATTCGATCACACGACTACATCCATGAAACTCACCCTTCTCTTTGACCTTGATGGCACCTTGCTTGACTCCAACATGGATAATCTCATCCCGGCCTATTTTCAAAAACTGGCTGTGCATCTGGCTCCCTACGTCCAACCGGACACCTTGCTTAAATATCTCATGACGGGCACGCACCAAATGATGGCTAGTGAGGATCCATCTCATACGCTGCGCGAAGTGTTCAATGAAAATTTTTATCCGTTTCTCGGCGTGGAGAATGAGGCCGTCCAGCCGGTCATTGACCAGTTTTATGATGAGGTTTTCCCAACCTTGAGCGGACTCACCCAGCCCATTCCCGGTGTAGTGGAATTGGTGGAATGGGCATTTGCCGCCGGGCATCGTGTGGCGGTGTCTACCAACCCGCTCTTCCCGCTCAAGGCCATTCATCATCGCTTGCGCTGGGCCGGTTTGCCGCCGGAGAAATATCCGTTCGATCTCGTCTCCTCCTATGAGACTTTCCATTTCACCAAGCCTCAGCCCGCCTATTACGCCGAAGTTCTCGCGCGCCTCGGCTGGCCCGACGGCCCCATCGTGATGGTGGGCAACGATGTGGAGGCCGACCTCAAACCTGCCGCCGCGCTGGGCCTTGCCACCTATCACGCGCTGGATACCTCCGCTGTGGATGATTTCCACTCCACCGGACGCGGCCTCCTGGCGGACCTGCGCGTCTGGCTCGAACAGACGGATCTTGCGGCCCTCCAGCCTGCCTACGCCTCCCCGGAATCACTGCTTGCCATTTTGCGCTCCACTCCCGCCGCGTTGGCTGGCTTGCTCGAACCCCTGGCCTCATCCGCTTGGTCGGCGCGTCCCGCCGCGGACGAATGGTCGGCCGCCGAAATTCTGTGCCACCTGCGCGACGTGGAACGCGAAGTGGACCAGCCGCGCATCGGCTTGATCCTCAAAGAGACCGATCCGTTCATCCCGGCCCAAACGCCTGATATGTGGGCGCAGGAACGCGGCTACACCAGCCAGGATGGACCGTCCGCATTGAGCGCGTTCACCCAGGCGCGGCTCGGGACGTTGAAAACGTTGGGAAGCCTCGAACCAGCCCAGTGGTCTAGAAAGGCGCGTCACGCCATCTTTGGACCGACCAATCTCCAGGAGTTGGTCTCCTTCAATACACAGCATGACCGGCTTCATATTCAGCAGGTTTGGAAGAACCTTCATACCACTTAACGCGTTTAGACAACCTGCGTATCCGATTTAATTCGCCTGTGTTATAAATGCAGAATTCTCAAGGGCAAGAAGATTCTTGCCCTAATTTTTTAGGAGTGCCAATGAGAAAACGAGTGGTGGTGACCGGGCTTGGATGTGTCAGCCCGGTGGGAAATTCTGTGGTAGACACCTGGCGCGCGCTGATTGCCGGAAAATCGGGCGCGGCCTTTATTACCCATTTCGATGCCAGCGGTCACAAGACGAAATTTGCGGCTGAGGTGAAGGGCTTCGATGGTGCGGCTTTATTTGGTGTGCGCGAGGCGCGCCGGATGGACCGTTTTGCTCAATTGGCTATGGCGGCCACGTTGGAGGCGCTGGCGCAGTCGGGCTTGGTGATCAATGAGTTGAATCGCGACCGGATCGGGGTTTTGATCGGCACCGGCATTGGCGGGATCTCCACGCTGCTGAATGAAGTGGAGACCATGCGCGAACGCGGGGCCGACCGGGTCAGCCCATTCCTCGTCCCGATGATGATTGCGGATAGCGCCCCGGGCCTGGTTGCCATCCGTCTTGGCATTCGCGGACCGAACCTGGCCCTGTCCACTGCCTGCGCCACCGGCACGAACGCGGTTGGCGAAGCGGCCGAGATGATCCGCCGCGGTGCGGCAGATGTGATGTTTGCAGGCGGCTCGGAGGCCGCCATCGTCTCGGTGGCAATGGCGGGTTTGAATGTGATGGGGGCGCTCTCCACGCGCAATGATTCGCCTGAGACGGCCTCGCGTCCCTTTGATAAAAATCGGGACGGGTTCCTGATGGGGGAGGGCGCGGGCATGTTGGTTTTGGAGTCGCTCGAGCACGCGCAGGCACGCGGTGCGAAAATTCTGTGCGAATTCAGCGGCTATGGCACATCGGATGACGCTTATCATATTTCCGCTCCCGCTGAAAACGGCGCGGGCGCGGCCTTGTCCATGCAGCTGGCCTTGAAAGACGCAGGTTTGGCCGCCGCCGACATCAGTTACATCAATGCCCACGGCACGTCCACGCCGCTTAACGATAAAAGCGAGACGGCGGCTATCAAGCAGGTGTTTGGCGAATATGCCTATTCCGTGCCTGTCTCTTCCACCAAGTCCATGACTGGGCATTTGCTGGGTGCGTCAGGCGCGATTGAAGCGGCTATCTGTACGCAGATTTTTCAGGAAAACATTCTGCCCGCGACGATGAACTATGAAGTACCCGACCCGGAATGCGATTTGGATTACGTTCCAAACCAGCCGCGGGCCGCCCAGCCGAATCACATCATGTCGAATTCATTTGGGTTTGGGGGCCACAACGCTACGCTGATTTTGAGTCGGTACAAAGAATAGAGGTAAGAATGCCATATGCGCACATCACCGGTTGGGGCATGTCTGTACCAGAACCGGTATTGACCAATGATGATCTTGCCAAGATGGTGGACACGAACGATCAATGGATCCGCGAACGGACCGGCATTCGCGAGCGCCGCATCGCGCGTGAAAACGAGCTGACCTCCACCCTTGGCGTCAACGCGGCCCTCAAGGCGCTGGCTGTGGCCAACCTCAAGCCGACCGACCTTGACCTGATCATTTGCTCCACCTCTACGCCCGACCATCTTTTTCCTGCCACCGCCTGTCTCATCCAGGACCAAATCGGTGCGACCAAAGCCGGCGCGTTTGACCTGCTGGCGGCCTGTTCTGGGTTTATTTACGGCGTCAACATGGCGGCGCAAGCCATCAAGAGCGGTGCCATTAAAAACGCGCTGATCATCGGTGCGGAAACCCTGTCGCGTTTTGTGGATTGGAAGGATCGTTCCACGTGCATTTTGTTCGGCGATGGAGCTGGCGCATTCGTTTTGCAGGCCAATGAAATGCCGGGCGGCGTTCTCTCGGGTGTGATGCACTCGGACGGGTCCGGCGGCGATACACTTTCGGTTCCGGCCGGGGGAAGCCGCCATCCTGCTACGGAAGCGACCGTGCGCGAAGGGAAGCATTATATTTATATGGATGGCAAGGAGGTCTTCCGTTTTGCTACGAAAGTGATGGCGCAGGCTACGCAGGAAGTGATCAAGGCGGCTGGCCTGAAGTTGGACGAGATCAACCTGATCGTTCCGCATCAGGCCAATCTGCGCATCATCGAAGCGGCGGCGCGCGGACTCAAGCTCCCGATGGACAAGTTTTTTGTCAACCTGGATCGCTATGGCAACACCTCGACGGCTTCCATTCCTATTGCCACTGTGGAAGCGGTGGAGAAAGGCCGGATCAAACCGGGCGACCGGCTGGTCTTTGTGGGATTCGGCGCTGGTCTGACGTGGGGTGCGCTGGCCGCCGAATGGACCGGCCCGCAAGCTGTGGCGCGCAAGGTCAATCCCGAACGCTATCGTTTGTGGGCGCGCTTCCAGTCGATTCTGCGGCGAATCGAGCGCTTCGTGGAGGGCCTCATCTGGGGACGCCATGCCTAGTGGCGCTTTCAACGAGATTGTGGTAAAGTTGAAAACGACTTCAGTGAAGGAGCAGTTATGTTCGGCAGACTAGGTTTACCTGAAATCCTGATCTTACTGTTCATCGTCCTGATTCTGTTTGGGCCGGGACGCATCGGCAAGATTGCCGGGGAACTCGGCCAGGGCATCCGGAATTTTCGTGAGGGGGTGAGTGGCGATAAGAAGGATGAGCCTGCCCAGAACCCCGCCAGTGCAGAAGGCGATTCGAAAGTGCAGGGCAAATAAGTTTCAGCGAAATACAAAATCGGCGGAGGTCAATCCGCCGATTTTGTATTTCGGTTTGTTCAGGGTGATTGAGGGGAGATCATAATGATGGCCGATAGGGGACGATATGTCATATCACCTCGCGTCCGTGGTGAGGGACGAACTGCCGATGTGATCGCCGAGCAGATACGAGAGGGTTCCGTTGGTGCGGACAGCGAGACGCGTGGAACCGGCGAAGTAATATTTGGTGACTACGCTGTTTTTCACTTCGTAGTTTTGATTCACGTAATACGTGGTCACGCCGTTGACAACGGTCTTCACCTGTTTGCCATCGCCATCATAATAGAAACTGGCCGTCGCCGCGCCGATGAAGAGACAATAAGC
>JAKANW010000262.1 GCA_021823555.1 Chloroflexota bacterium | reverse complement strand
TCTTGCGTTTGTGCCTGGAATGAAATCCGCCGTTACGTTTCGCCGCAATAATATTTTGATCCTGCGCTCGATGACCAAGGATTACGCCCTGGCGGCCCTGCGCCTCGGATACATGGTCGCAGATGAACAACTCATTCGGGCTTTGGCGGGCGTCCGCCCGGCGTGGAATGTCAATGCGCTGGCGCAGGTTGCCGGACTGACCGCCTTGCAGGATGAAACGCATCAACGTGAGACGCTGGCTAAATTGCAAATAGAAAAGCAAACCCTGGTCGCTGGATTGAAAGGCCTGGGCTATGCTCCCGTTCCATCTCCAACGCATTACTTTCTTCTCCCTGTTGGAGGCGGTGCAGACTTTCGCCAAAGGCTATTGAGGCGTGGCATATTGGTCCGCGATTGCGCTTCGTTTGGCCTACCCGCCTACATCCGCCTCGCCACGCGCACACATGATGAAAATATGCGGCTGTTGCAAGAGCTACCCTTCTTCCCTGCTTGGGAGAAGGAGAGGAGATCGGGATGAAATGAAACTCCTCCTTGCCCGTCACGGACAAACCGACTGGAACGACGCACAACGTTTTCAGGGCCAAAGCGATGTGCCGCTCAATGATACAGGTCGTCAACAAGCGGCTGCTTTGGGAAAGCGTTTGGCCTGCGAACGCATTGACCTCATCTGTGTCAGCGATCTGGGGCGCGCCCGCGAAACCGCAAGTCTTATCGCCGCGCCTCATGGCTGTAAGATTCGCACCGACTCGCGCCTGCGCGAAATCCATTTCGGTGATTGGGAAGGACTGACTTATGATGAAGTCAGACAAAGGGATCCGTCCACTCTGGCCGCGTGGGAGGCTGATCTTCTCACAACTTCCGCGCCCAATGGTGAAACGCTCAATGAATTAACCACGCGTATACAATCCCTGTTAGATGATCTTCGCGCACAGCACGCTAATAAAACCATTTTGATCGTCGCACATGGAGGCCCGCTGCAAATTTTGTTATGCCTTGCGCTTAGCCTGCCCCCATCCTGCTACTGGCAATTCCACCTTTCTCCCGCTTCGCTTTCCGAAATCGCGTTTTATCCTGCTGGTGCGATCCTCAATTTATTGAACGATACCTGTCATTTGGAGGGCATCCATGGCCGCCAAAGTGTTGATGATCCAGGGCAGTAGTTCCTCGGTAGGCAAAAGCCTGCTCGTCACCGCGTTGTGTCGCATCTACGCCAGGCGCGGCGTGCGCGTGACACCTTTCAAGGCGCAGAACATGTCCAATAATGCCGCCGTCTGCGCCGATGGCAGTGAGATAGGCCGCGCTCAGGCTTTGCAAGCCCTGGCGGCTGGCCTCGCTCCGACCGCGGACATGAATCCCATCCTCATCAAACCCGAAGCCGATTCACGTTCACAAATTATTCTCATGGGGCGCGTCTGGCAGACGCTGGAAGCGAAAAACTACGGGGAGAAAAAAAACATTCTGTGGGAATATGTCACGGCAGCGTTGGATCGGTTGCGTGCCGCTTATGATTTGGTCATCATCGAGGGCGCGGGCAGTCCCGCCGAACTCAACCTCAAGCGCGGCGATATTGTCAACATGTCCATCGCGCGCTATGCCCAAGCGCCCGTTTTGCTTGTCGGCGACATTGATCGCGGCGGCATTTTTGCGCAGCTGCTTGGCACACTCTGGCTTCTCGAACCCGAGGAACGCGCCCACGTGCGCGGATTCGTGGTCAACAAATTTCGCGGCGACGCTTCTCTCTTTGATGACGGAATTCAAATTCTCGAAGATAGAGGAAGTGTGCCTGTCTTAGGCGTGATTCCATTTTTCAGGGATTTACGACTGCCTGACGAGGATGCCGTTTCGATAGAGAACGCTTCGAGCGCCTCTCAGCCTGCTTCCGTTAAACAAACAGACATAGCCGTTTTGGCCCTGCCGCGCATCGCCAACTTCGACGATTTTGACCCGCTCGAAGTAGAGGCGGATGTACGCGTACGCTATGTTTCCTCGCCACGCGACCTAGGCAA
The DNA here is from genome assembly GCA_021823555.1 of Chloroflexota bacterium. Next base: position 3,427 of record JAKANW010000262.1, on the reverse strand, counting down.
TCCGAATGCCATCATCATCCCTGGAACCAAAAGCACTATCGCAGATTTGGAATGGTTGTGCGAAAACAGGCTGGCGGACGAGGTGACTCGGTTTGCTCAACACGGCGGCGCGGTCGTGGGGATTTGCGGCGGTTACCAAATGCTCGGCGAATGGCTTACCGACCCGCATTATGTTGAATCGAAAACGGATCATATTTCTGGCCTGGGGCTTCTGCCCATCACAACGCAGTTCTTAAAAGAGAAAGCCACCTTTCAGGCGCGGGCGCGTGTCCATTGCGAGAATGGATGGATGGGCCGCTTGAACGATTCCATGCTCGATGGCTATGAAATCCACAGCGGCGAGACACAAAGTCAGGCGCTGTGGTTGGAGATTGCACAGCGAAACGGCGAACAGGTCAAGGTCCCGGATGGATGCGTTTCGTCTAACGGTCGGGTTTGGGGATGTTATCTGCATGGGCTTTTCGCAAATGACGCGTTCCGTCAGGCTTGGCTAGAAAGCCTGGGCTGGAAAAGCAATTCCCAAGCGTTGCCACAAAGCGAGTTATTTGCTCAATCGCTCACCAGGCTGGCGGATGTCGTCGAACGTGCATCCAACATGGAGTTGTTGGAGAAAATCGTATGGGCAGACTAACTTTTCTCCTCGGTGGGGCACGCAGCGGAAAATCCGCTTACGCTCAAAAGGTGGCTGAACGTTCTGGAAAATCGGTGACGTTTATCGCCACCGGGCAGGCAGGCGATGACGAAATGACCGCGCGCATTGCTAAACACCGCGCCGAACGCCCCGCTCACTGGTTGACTCTCGAAATCCCCTATGGCATCGCACGGGTGTTGAAGGAGAATCTCCCCGACACCGAGATGATTCTTTTGGATTGCGCCACATTACTTGTGAGCAACCTGCTGTTGCTCGGCCAAAGTGACCTTGATCATCCCGACGAGGCATCCGCCTCAGCGCGGGTAGAAGCGGAAGTCACCGAACTGCTTGCCTTCATCCGCGAGAACGAACAGTTTTGGATTATCGTCTCGAACGAGGTTGGTTTGGGATTGGTGCCAGAGTATCCCTTGGGACGGCTCTACCGCGACTTATTGGGACACACTAATCAGCGCCTGGCTGGACAGGCCGATGAAGTCTTGTGGATTGTAGCGGGCATTCCCATACCGATCCAGGCGTTCAGGGCAAGCTTTTAAAATACATCGTTTTTGCTATACAATCTATACTCTGTTCATATAAATAAATGAGTCTGAACTCATAGTGACTGCTCTCTCGACACCATTGGATTCCGGAACCTCAATCAAACATTACCCTGACAATATTTCATCCCGCTGATTGGAAAAATTGCACTTCCCGACGAGATTCGATTGCTTCACCAAAGGCATGCGACTGGCTGGACCACAATTTCTGCACAGTAATCAAAACTGGAGATTGCAAATGAATCGACTGGCGTGGTTAATAACCACGCTGGTCTTTTTTATAGAACATATACCTTTTTCCGACAGCGGCTTCCTTCATCCCATCATCAACTTCGGACGATACTGCAACGCCTCTGCCAAATGGACAGACTGGATTTCATCACTCCCCGCCAGATCCGCAATCGTGCGCGCTAACTTCAATACGCGGTGATAGCCACGCGCTGATAGATTAAACTGCGTCATTGCGGAACCCATCAGGCTTTGGTTTTGATCATCTAGTTTGCAGAACTGTCTGATCTCCCCGACACGCATGTCTTCGTTGCAAATTATGTCTCGAGATTCGTTATTCGAGAAACGCTTACTTTGAATATTGCGTGCGGCTCGCACGCGGGCGCGGATGACATCGGACGACTCCCCCACCCTATCGCCGCTCAACTTATCGTAATCCACACGAGGAACTTCAATGTGAATATCAATCCGGTCCAACAAGGGACCAGATATCCGTTTTTGGTATTTGGTAACGACAGCAGGAGCACACGTACATGCCTTTTGTGTATCAAAAAAATGGCCACAGGGACAGGGATATACACAATCGAACATATTTTTTGTGCTTAGTGAAGGATAGGAGAGTTACCTTGAAAGCACACCTCAAGGCAAAAATCTCGATTGCCTACATGCGTTGGACATAACTATGCAAGGCGCATTTTCTACCCGGTTAGTCATTCACGGCGTAAACAGTCCATGGGCATAGAATCACCGTATGTTCCCTTCGATTTCCCTTATGATGCATGTGCATTGCGAATCAGCGTCAATCTTGATTAGTGCACGGTGTCTTTGACGGTTGGGAGGATAAATGTTGCTTGGCAAGCTACAATCTACGCTGCATCTCAAGTGGTAAATTGACCCGAACAGTTATCTCCCAACGACCTGAATCCTAGTAGTCCATTCGCAGATGGGAAGACCTAGGGTGGCCGCAGCAGATACCCTGTCTCGAAACGATGCGTAGTACTCATTTATTGATTTCATCCACGATTTGCTCAAGCCGGGCTACCCCAGCACGAATGTCAACGACCTCATTCTTCTAATTGGGTTATAAAGATGACATTTGTATCTTGTCGTTGATTCGGGCTGACGCTACAATCACGTCAATTAACGCGAGGAGGTAGCAAGATGTCCGAACTTGCCCGAGCAGTCGGAATAGGCTTTGCCGCACGCGGCAAAGTTTCAGATGTCATTGGGTGGGCAGATGAAGCCCAACGACGCGGAATCCACTCTGTTTGGATTCACGATAGTTTATATGAACGCGATGCCGTGACGTATGCGACCGCCATCGCAGTACAAGTTCCGAACGTACGCGTGGCGATGGGCGCGTTGAGCGCGTACACACGCACGCCCGCGCTGATCGCGATGACCGTCTCTGCGCTGGACGAGATGGCGCCAGGCCGAATCATTTTGGGAATGGGCACTTCGATTCCTCTGCGGCTCGCTCAACTTGGAATTCCATACACGCCCGAGGCCGGTGTGGAAAATGTGAGCAAGGCCATTGACACTGTGCGCGCCATGTGGGCCGGGCAACGCATCCCGTCTGCGACGCCGAACCTGCCACCCATTCAGCCGATGTTCCCGCCCGTGCATCGTGTGCCGATCTACATCGCCGCATATCGAACGCCTTTCCTGCAACTCGCGGGACGGAAAGCAGACGGCTACCTGGCGCGACCCGCTGAATCGATTTCGAACCTGAAGCGGCTTATCGCCAAACTGAAAACGGCCTCGCTCGAAGCGGGCCGCGACGAAAACGCCGTGGACGTCGCGGGCTATCTGCTTACCTACGTGGACAAGTCGCGCCGTGAGGCATTGAACCGTGCCAAACGCGAGCCGTTCGTGATCTACATGATCAGCGTGCTGTCCAATTTCTCTCTGCAACAAGCTGGGTTCGAGCCTGCTCTGCGTGACCAGATCGCGGCGGCTTGGCGCGCCGAGGATTATCACAAGGCCGCTGAACTGATCCCCGATGACATGC
>JAKANW010000261.1 GCA_021823555.1 Chloroflexota bacterium | reverse complement strand
TCACCGCCCACAACGGTATTGGCCCGGATGCCAGTCAGAACTTCACACTGGTTGTGGGTCAGCCGCCAGCCATCACCAGTACAACCAACGCCACCTTTGTCGTTGGTTCAGCGGGAACCTTCACCGTTCATACGACCGGCTATCCCAATCCTGCCATTAGCGAGTCTGGCGCCTTGCCAACCGGCGTTACCTTCACGGACAATGGGGATGGTACTGCCACCCTGGCCGGGACTCCCGTGACCGGTACAGGCGGCGTCTATTCACTCGTGATCACCGCTAATAACGGCGTCACTCCCAACGCCACCCAGAACTTCACCCTCACGGTGAATCAGGCTCCGTCCATCACCAGCGCAGACTTCATCACACTCCCCGCGGGCCAGCCAGGAACCTTTACGATCACTGCAACCGGTTACCCCGCGCCGACGCTCAGCGACGGCGGGGCAGTGCTGCCCGGCGGCTTATCGTTCCACGACAACGGCGATGGTACGGCCACCTTGAGCGGCACTCCGGCCAATGGCACCGAAGGGATCTACAATTTCACGATCACTGCGCACAACAGTGTAACGCCCGATGCCACCCAAAACTTCACCCTCACGATAACCGCGGTAGCAACGCAAATCTTTGCGGATGTCCCTGTGGGATACTGGGCCGAACCTTACATCAACGCCATCTACTATGCCGGTATCACAGGCGGATGCGGAACCTCGCCTCTCATCTTCTGCCCCGAAAACAACATCACCCGGGCCGAAATGGCGGTCTTCCTGAAACGGGCCATCCACGGCGCAGGCTACACCCCTCCTGTCGTACCGATCACCTTTGCCGACACGGCTGGCAACTGGGCGCAATATTGGATCGAAGCCCTGCGCAGCGAAAGCCTGACCATTGGGTGCGGGCCAAATCTGTTCTGTCCCGATGATCCGGTCTCGCGCGCCCAAATGGCGGTCTTCCTCTTGCGCCTGAAGCATGGCGCTGCCTATACACCTCCACCAGCTACGGGCATCTTCTCGGATGTGCCGACCAATTACTGGGCCGCGGCATGGATCGAGGAACTCTACAATGAAGGAATTTCCGCCGGTTGCGGAAATGGCAGCTTCTGCCCGGAAAGCCCGGTCACACGAGCGCAAATGGCCGTGCTCATGGTGAAGACATTGAACCTGCCCCTGCCCTAACCAGGCAATCCACCCATCACAAACAACCCCTGGATTTCTCCAGGGGTTGTTGTCTTATTTGACTCACCTTGCCTGATTTTGGATTAAACCTGCGGGACGGTGTGTAACATCGGTTATTTGAAAAAACCTGCCAGCAAGCTGGTAAATTCTTCGGGATGATTCAGGTAAAGGAAATGTCCCGCCCCCGAAAAGGTGTGGACTCTCGCAGAAGGATAGGTCGCTTTCAATTGCTCACGCAGCGTTCGCTCCACCAGCGGGTCGTTATCGGCTTCGACGATCATCACCGGGATATCCAGCGCAGACGGATCGGGCGCGGGGAACGGGTCCACAACGCAGCGGTAACGCGCCAATACCTGGGCCTTGCCCATGCGACCCAAGCCAATTTCCATCAGGAAGGCCAGGGTCAGTTCATCGTAGCCGGAAGCAGGATAGATACTCTTTTGGAAGTTACTACGCAGGAAATTCAACACGAACCACTCCGGCAGGTAGGGCAAAGCCATGCCAATCGTCCTGTTCCTCGCAGCGATCAAATCATTCGGCGGGAAGGTGTTCGAGAAAACGGCGCGCAGGATTCGGTCCGGGTGATGCGCTACGAGATACTGGGAGAAGTATCCACCCAGTGAAGTCCCCACCAGGTTGACCCGCTTCGCGGACTCCGCATCCAGGATAGCCAGCACCGCCGCGGCCATCCCCTTGAGCGTGTCCACCGGCGGATAAGTCAACGAGATGAGGCGGTACTGTTTTTGCAGCGCGGCCATTTGCTGCCACCAAATATCATACGCGCCGGTCATGCCGTGCAAAAACAGGATGGTTTCGTCTCCCTGCCCCAAAGCTGTATATTCCCAGGCAGCGCCGTTCACCCGCAGTTTTTTGGGAGCATACTCGTTTCGAAAAGCCCGCAACGAAGCCACGGTTTCAGGAGAGACCTTCAGGTATAAGTCAGCAAAACGCATGTCGGTTTCCATCGGTCAATTTTACACTCATAAACGCTTCGAGTAAAATTAGGCGCACGCCAAAACAAACAAAGGAGCTAAATATGGAAATGTCTTACCGCCGCCTGGGACGGGCCGGAATTCAGGTCAGTACTTTATCGTTCGGATCATGGGTCACGTTCCACACGCAGGCTGATGTCGACTCAGCCGTTGAGATGATGAAGGCCGCCTACGATGCAGGCGTCAACTTCTTCGATAACGCCGAAGTGTATGCAGGCGGCAAGTCCGAGGAAGTGATGGGCGCGGCGCTCAAGAAACTTGGCTGGCGTCGAGGCAGTTATCTGGTCTCAACCAAATTCTTTTGGGGCCTGCATGATGGACCAAATGAGCGCAACACCCTCAACCGCAAGCGCTTGCTGGAAGCCATGGACGGTTCGCTCAAGCGCCTCGACCTGGACTACGTGGACCTGGCCTTTTGTCACCGCCCGGACCCCAACACGCCCATCGAAGAGACCGCCCACGCCATGCACAACATCGTCGAATCGGGACGCGCCATTTACTGGGGCGTCTCCGAATGGAGCGCGGACGAGATCCGCGCCGCCTGGAACATCTGCGACAAATACGGCTGGCACAAGCCGACCATGGAACAGCCGCAGTACAACCTGTTGCACCGCCAACGCGTGGAAGTGGAATTCGCCCGTCTCTACGAGGACATTGGCCTGGGCACTACCACCTGGTCGCCGCTGGCTTCGGGCCTGTTAACCGGAAAGTATAACAACGGCATCCCAGAGGACAGCCGCGGTACGCTCAAAGGTTATGAATGGCTGCAAAGCTCCCTGACCGACCAAGAGAGATTGGACAAAGTTCGTAAGCTGGCGCCAATTGCCAGGGAGTTGGGTTGTTCCCTGGCGCAGTTCGCCATCGCCTGGTGCGCAAAGAACCCGAACGTGAGCACGGTCATCACCGGCGCCAGCCGCGTGGAACAGGTGCACGAGAATATGAAGGCGCTGGATGTGCTGCCGAAGCTGACCGACGATGTGATGAAGCAAGTGGATGAGATCGTTGGAAAGCCAGGAGTAGAGGAATAACACATTACATGCAGGGCTGGTCAAGCATGTGTTGCAGTTGTTCAATGAACTGATCAACTGCGATGAGAAGAGAATCCTGAAAGAAGTCGGAAGCCTTTTCGGAAGGCGCCTCGTCTTGGGTGCATCAGGGAAAACCTCCAAAGCTTTTTGGATGTATTTCATTTGGGTTGGAACCGTCCCGAAGGTTGATTATAAAAGGCCAAAATCGGCTTAAGTTCAACCTTCGGGAGGCTGCCCTCAACTTGTTTGAAACACACCCAAGTCCTTTGCGTTAGTACCCCTGCACGATGTACGCACCAAAGCCCGCGGCTATAATCTCCAAAATTCTTTCATTGGAGGCATGGCATGACCACAATAGCAGATCAGGAAATCTATTCACTTCGGAGTCGCATCAACCGACTGGAAGCGCAGGTTGATTATCTTTACAGGCATCTCGGCGTCACCTTCGTCGAAGATGAACACTCGACCGACGATCCGCGGGTCATCGAGGCCTTGAAGACGAATAACGAGATCATCGCCATCAAGTTCTACCGTGAGGCGCACAACGTGGGCCTGGCGGCGGCCAAAGCCGCCGTGGATGAAATGAGAGCCAGGCTGGGTCTATAAAACGGACTTCGGAAGGTTGGGGGCAACTTCCGAAATTTTGCTTTACACTTTTGTTAATCAGTTTTTTGCAACTTAAACCCAAAATTCCAGAAGTACAATTGGCTCGTGACAAGTCCCACACCGCCGGACCTTACCATTCAAACCGCGTACAGCATCCACGAGATCAGCAGCCAGGCGTGGGACGAACTTTCGGCCGGCAGGCCGTTCCAAAGCCATCACTGGTATCAATTCGGTGAGCGCGTGATGAACGACTGCGAACCGATCTATCTACTGGCATACCGGGATGACAAGCTGGTCGGACGCGCTGCCTTGTGGATGATCCGAGACGAGCCGCTTCCCATCGGACCCGGAGTTGGGCGCGCCGTTCTGAAAGCGATCCTGCGCCGATGGCCTTTGCTCATCTGCCGCTCACCCCTGTCCAATGCAACCGGGCTGGTCCTCCCACCTGGGCCGTTACGCGATGAGACGCTGCGGGCGCTGAGTCAGGCCGCTTTAACGGTCAGCAGGCAAAAGCGCAGTCTGATGCTCGTATTCGACTTCCTGACCCGGGAGGAGAGTCAAAATTGGCCGGGCGGCTTTTCGCTGGTCACCGTCCCCAATCCAGGAACTATCCTGCACAACCGCTGGCTCAGCCTCGAAGGGTATTTGGCCGACGGAAATAAAAAAGACCGCCAGCATTACAAGCGCACCCGGCGCGAAGCTGAGAAACTTGGCATCACGATTGAGAGACACGAGACGGCGCCAGACGTGAGCGCGGCGCTGGAGCTGATTCACAACGTAGACCGTCACTATCACAACGAACCCAATCCGTGGACGCGCGGCCTGCTCGAAAATATCCAAATGATCAATGGCATCTGGCTGGAGGCGCGGCAAAACGGAAAATTGGTCGGTTGCGGCGCGCTCTTTGAAGATAACGAGGTGCAAATGACCACCGCGCTCGGCCTGGCAGGAAGTGCTCCGTACGTATATTTGTTGTTGACGTACACAAGTTTGGAGGAAGCATTCAACCATCACGTCCGCCTGCTCCGCTGGGGGAGCGGGGCGTATGATGTGAAAGCACAATTGGGTTTTGAGTTGGAAGAAAACAATTACGTTGTTGTCTCAACTGCTAACCGAATTACAAGTATGCTTATAAAATTATTCGCTTGAACAAATACCATCCACCAAAGTCATCATGCAATCAAATGTTCCCTCCCTCGAAGAATTCTTGCACCTGCCTACCAAAGAAGTAGCCAAGCTTATAAGGGTGTCAGGCTCAAAGGTGGTAGTGTTCCCTTTCAACGGGACGCGGCGCTGGTTTCTGCTGGAATATGGCCGTACCAATCATGAGGACCCTGCCAAGGCTTATATTGATCTAACCGCCAAAGCATACATAAAAACGTACGAACTGGCCTTCGATTATGGATTGGATACGATCATTGCACCTGTTTTCGGCAGCGACATCTTGGATCGCGGCAAGGAATATATGGAACAGATTGGCAGCGGCATGTCGCTATTAGCCGAACATCCCTATTTTCTCTCGTTTTACAAAGAATACGACGTTGCCGTTCATTTTTATGGAGATTACCGCAAGCAGTTAAGCGGAACGCCATACGCTTCCTTATGTGACCTGTTCGATGAAGTAAAAAACCATACTGCCCAACACAAGCGCCGCCGGCTGGTTTATGGGGTGTTCGG
>JAKANW010000260.1 GCA_021823555.1 Chloroflexota bacterium | reverse complement strand
TGTCCTCTTTTTTCGCCAATGCATTGCAGAACACACAGCCGTCTTCTTTTTCATGACCTTCGATGTAGTTCCTGCGCCAGGGTGTGGACATTCGTTTCATGCCGCGATTGTAGCAGAAAAATCTGGGTAAGGTGGAAAGTTTCCAGGCTTTGCTCAAAGCCGGAAGACGTTGGAGTCCGCTGTTGACTCTCCCCCTCGCTTGGGGTATCCTCGCTTGCGTGACCCAGCCTTCCCTCTTCGCCTCCGTCCAGTGGACCGTCTCGCGTTTGACGGCGCACATCCGCCAGACGCTCGAAACGGACCCGGCCCTGCAAGATCTGTGGGTGCGAGGCGAGATTTCCAATTTTTCGCGTCCTGCCTCGGGACATTTGTATTTCACGCTCAAGGACGCGGGCGCGTCCCTGCGCGGTGTGATGTGGAGAACCGAGGCTTCCAAACTGAAGATACCCATCAAGGATGGGATGGAAGTGGAAGCGCATGGGCGTATCGGCGTCTACGAAGTGGCCGGGCAGTACCAACTTTATGCGGACGCGCTCCGTCTGCTGGGGGAAGGCGCATTGTACGCCGAATTCCTGCGCCTCAAGTCCCTGCTCGAAGCGGAGGGACTCTTTAACCCGGAGCACAAACGCCCCATTCCGGGACTTTCGCGTCGCATCGGTATCGTGACCTCCGCGACGGGCGCGGCCCTGCGCGACATGCTTCACACCCTGCGCCGCCGACTCCCGCTTGTGGAAGTCATTCTCGTGCCCTCGCCTGTGCAAGGTGTGGAGGCTCCGCCCGCGTTGGTCGAGGCCTTGCAAAAGCTCAACCACCTCCAGCCGCCGCTCGATGTGATTCTCATGGCACGCGGCGGCGGTTCCATCGAGGATTTGTGGCCTTTCAACGATGAGCGCGTGGTACGCGCCGTGGCCGCCAGCGATGTGCCCGTCATCAGCGGCGTGGGCCATGAGACTGATTTCACCCTGGTGGATTTTGCCGCCGACCTGCGCGCGCCGACTCCCACCGCCGCGGCGGAATTGGCAACCCCTGTCACGTTGTTCGATCTGGCGTCGGGAATGAGCGATCTTGGTCATCGGCTGGAAGCGGCGATGATCAGTCGCATCGAAGCGGACCGAATCGAATTAGCGAATCTAGAATCCCGCCTGCGTTTCGTCTCTCCGGTGCGCCGTCTGCAATCCGAACGGCAGCGCATGGATGAGCTATCCCGCCGGGTGTGGGCCGCGCAGGCCCACCGTCTCGCGCTCGAAGCGAGCGGCCTCGAAGGGTTGGGCAAACGCCTGATGGCGTTGAATCCGTTCGAAGTGCTGGCGCGCGGTTATGCAGTTGTCACGCGGCAGGCGGATGGGAGTCTGGTGCGTTTGGCCGCGCAGGTCCAGCCGGGCGAGGTCATCCAGGTGCGCGTTGCGGATGGGCAGTTTGATGCGAAAGTTGAATAGAGCAGGCTGTTCTTCGACGGCGGGGCGAGGAGCACGTTCTTCCGCTTGGGATGGCGGTATCGTACATCCAAAATCTGAAATCGACAGAGGTTTTATGCCAAAAACATCTGCACGCAAACATGTAGAAGAATTATCTTACGAAGAGGCGCTGGCCGAGTTGGAAACCATCGTCGCCGCGCTGGAAAACGGGAATCAAAAATTGGAAGAATCCATGGCGTTGTTCGAACGCGGCCAGGCTCTGATGAAGCGCTGCGGGAAATTGCTCGAGGCCGCGGAATTGAAAGTGAGTCAACTTGCCGGGGAGGAATTGACTCCGTTCGAGGAGGATGAATGAGTCCGCTGGGGATTTTTCAAAACCATGTGCTGATCGGCGCGCTGGCGGCCTGGTTGATCGCACAAGTCCTTAAACCGCCGCTCGATTATTTTCGCACCCACAAATGGAAGTGGGGTTTGCTGTTGAATGCGGGCGGTATGCCCAGCTCGCATTCGGCGCTGGTGGTGGGCGTGACGCATGGCATCGGTTTGTATCTCGGTTTCGACACGCCGCTCTTCGCCCTGGCTGTGGCCATCAGCATGATTGTGATCTACGACGCAGCCGGTGTACGGCGGCAAGCGGGCATTCATGCCGAGCGTATCAACTATCTTTTCGAGGAATTATTGCGCGGTCACATGTGGGACGAAAATGAACTGCGCGAGGTGCTCGGTCACACGCCGCTGGAGGTGACAGGCGGCGTGCTGCTCGGCATGTTGGCGGCGACCATTAATTGGATGATGTTCAGGTAGAGCGGCTATTTCCCCAAACGCCGCCGGACGATTCCCAAGACCAGGCTGACTTCGGGAACTTTTAAGACGACCATTCCCAACGCGTACACGATTCCGCCGAGTGTGACGCCTCCCAACGCGGCCACCCACACGTTCAGACTCCCCCCGGCCTGATTCCACAACACGAGCACGAGACTCATCCCCAGCGCGGCCAACAACGATTGGGCAAAGCCGCGTGCGATGGTTTCACCTTCAATGCCATTCAACCGCTTGCGCATGATGATGAATAGGGATGTCCCTTCAATGGCGGTTGCCAGCGAATTGGCCAGCGCCAACCCGCCATGCGGCATCCAACCGACCATGCTGAATAGCCACGAGAAACCGAAGCTGAAGACTACGTTCAAGATCATTGCCAGCGTCCCCACCCAGACGGGTGTCCAGGTATCGTGCAGGGCATAGAAAGCGCGCGAGAGAATCTCCACCACGGAGTGACCGACCAGTCCCGCCGTGTACCACAACAACGCCCACGTGACCATTTCTGTGGAGAGCGCGTTGAATTCGCCGCGCTGAAAAAGCGCCGCCACAATCGGTTCGCGCAGCAGGATTAGGCCGAGGGTGGCGGGGATCGTCAGCAGGAGGGTGCCGCGCAAGGTCGCAGCCAGCGAGGAGCGCATCCCGCTATGTTCACCGCGCGCCACCTGTGCTGCAAAGGTGGGCAGGGCGGCGGTGGCGATTGCCTGGGCGATGACGAACAACGGCATAGTCATCACCATGCGCGCCACGTTGATGGCCGAGAGCGAGCCCTCGCTTTGTCCTGAGGCGACCATGGCGTTGACCACGAAGTTGATCTGCACGGCGGCTACGCCCAGCAGACGCGGCGCCATCAGGCGCGCCACCTCGGTCACGGCCGGGTCGTTGAGGCCGAGCGTGGGGAGGTATTTTCGGCCTTCCAATTTCAGCAATCCGGGGACTTGGACGAGGAGGTGCAAGATCGCGCCGAGCACGTAGCCCCACGCTAGGCCGCGGATGCCCATGCTAGGCACAAATACGAAAATGCTGATGATCCAGCCCACCCAGTTGAAGACCGGCGCCAGCGCGGGCAGCCAGAATTTTTGGTGCGTGTTGAGGATGCTCATCAACAGTCCGCTCACGCCGAAGATGGTGGGTGCGATCAGGATGATGCGCAGCAGGTCAATGGTCAGGGTGTCGAGCGCCGGGTCGAGGTCCGGTTTGAGCACGAACAGGACGTTCCGCACCAACGCGGGCGCGAAGAGAACCGCTAGTCCGCTGGACACGCTCAGGACCAGGATGACGATGTTGGTGATGGCCGAGGCGAGTCGCCAGGCTTCGTCGCGGTTCTCGCGGGCGAGAAAGCCGGTGAAGGTGGGCAGAAAGGCCGAAGCCAGCGCTCCGCCCGCCAGCAGGCTGAAGAGCAGGTCGGGGAAGGTGGCCGCGGCGTAGAAGGCGTCCAGTTCCTGGGTGGTGCCGAAGGCGCGCGAGACCAGGATCTGCCGCACCAAGCCGACGACATTGCTCAACACAAAAGCAAACATCACCGTCCCGGCGGCGCGGGCAATTTGTCGATTGGCGGAAGTAGTCACGGGTGGGGATTATATCAGCCGGTAGGAAGGCCGAAGTCTATTTTTTCTTCAACTTGATCTTGCGTCCGCTCAGCTGCTTGTGAAGAATTTGCTCCAGTTCGGCAGAGCTGTTCTGTGTCATCATTAAAAGCGGAACGCCGGATTTCTCGGCTTTGATCTCGAGCGCGCTGAAGGCGCGGATTTCTTTGTAGGGGATGACCAGGTCGGGGAGCAGGTAGCGCTTGACGATGAGCTGGTCTGCAAACCGGATTTCGCGGAAGACGCGGAACGGAAGGGCAAAGGTCATCAAGCCGAAGATCACTGCCAGGAATCCTTGCGGGTTGAAGGATTGGGTCGCGAAGAATTCGTAGAGAAAGTACAGGAATAGTATTGCCCAGATCGGATATAGGAATATGGCGAAACGGATGCTCCCGGTATATTTCGGTTTGAAAATGACCTCGTCTTGCGGCATGATGACTTCTTCGGGTTTGATTACTTTGCTTTCAGCGCCTGCTCCGCTTCGTCAAGATGCTCGTTACGATGCAGGGCGCGCACGACCCAGCGTGGGTTGTACTCGTAGATTTTCTCGAGCAAGGAATGGTTGAAACTTTCCAGCCGGTGGTCGCATGCCTCGGCGGCTTCCATGGCGAGACGCGCCGCGTCGGACGGCGGGATGGCGGCCCACAGCGGCAGGGACAGATCGTTGACGTTGATGTCGATTGCGGGGATAAGGAGCCGGCCCTCGCGTTCTGTCATGTCGAGCACGTACAGCACGCGCCGGTCCCAAAAGGCCAGGTGTGCCAGCGTGATGGCCACCGTCCAGTGCTGGCCGACGGGGTGGAGCAGGGCCCGGTCGGTCAATGCCGCGAATGTGTGGATGCGTTCACGCGAGGCGCGGTTCAGCTCAATAAAGGAAGCGTCGAGAGACATGGTAAATCTCCTTGGTTGCAAGTTGATAAATGATGATAGGAATTATACACGTGGGACCTATGCAAAAAGCCGTTTTTCAACAGGTGTATACTTGTTTTATGCTTACCCGGTTGAAAGATGTTCTAATCGGTTCACCGCTTCCCACCCGCCAACTCCGCGAAACCAAGTTGAACAAGATCCGCGCTTTGGCGGCTTTTTCGCCGGACGCGCTCTCTTCGATTGCGTATGCCAACCAGGAAATCTATCTTGGATTGGTCGTGGCAGGCAGTGCCGGGTTGGGACTTGCCTGGCCCATCGGCCTCGCCATCACTATTTTGCTGGTAGTGGTGGCGCTTTCCTATTACCAAACCATCCAAGGCTATCCCTCGGGCGGTGGTTCGTACGTGGTGGCGCGCGAAAATTTGGGAACTGGCTTTGGATTGGTCGCCGCGTCCGCCTTGTTGATCGACTATTTGCTGACCGCGGCGGTCAGCTTGACGGCAAGCGTGGAAGCCATTGCCTCGGCTATCCCATCCCTTTGGCCGCATCGCATCTTGATCGCCTTATTCCTGTTGGGATTGATCACGCTGGCCAACCTGCGCGGCCTGCGGGAGACCGGAACGTTGATGTCTATTCCGGTCTATCTGTTTTTATTTACTTACCTGCCGATGCTGGCATATGGCTTGTTTCGACTCTGGGCGAATGGTCCAGTCTCCCTGGCGGCCGTTGCTCTGGGTCTGGGCAGCTGTCAGATCGGCGCCTTCTTCGACGGCGAAGTGGACGCCC
>JAKANW010000259.1 GCA_021823555.1 Chloroflexota bacterium | reverse complement strand
ACGGCTCTCGTTTTACCATCCAGTGTCACGGAGATTTTGACGCCAGGACAGTGAAACTGTGTGCAGTTTGGAAGTTTCCCCATTCCACCGCATTCTTTATGAAGTATTCATAAATAACGGTATGCCTGCCCGGTGCAGGATTGGATATGCACACATTCCAAGCACGCGCCCGTTTCCCTTGAAAATCCATGTCGAACGTACCAAACGCGTACAGGTCAACCTCATGACCGTCGAAAGTCATGCTCCATTTCGAGTCTTGCCAGGCCAGTTCCAATGCTTCCTGTGTATCCTGAAGCAAGGAGATTGAAATCCAGAACTGTGTTATCTCCGCTGGAATTTCACAGGTTCCATCAGCCAAGCTTTCAAAACCACCACAGATATCGTTGTAATTCGGAGCAGGGCATTTCTCATACTCATTGATGAATTCCATCTCCCCTATCTTGTCGCCTGGTTTGATTTTAGCGCCCGGAAATTGACATGCGCCTACCAAAAGGGCAAGCAGGATCGTCCAACTGATGTAAGCAAACTTTTTCATTTTATCCTCCAAACAATGGTGGATGGTTTGCTGGATGTTGGAATATATTGTTCCACCAGACAAAGGCGAAATCATGCCGCCCCTTTATGTCATTGTACAAAATATCTGAACAAACTTCAAGCAGGATTTGAATCAAAAAACCTCTCCCAACAACTTGGAAGAGGTTGGCTTTGACGAGGGTATCTATTCCACCGAAATCAAAAACGGATAATGCGGCTGGCCGCCGTCCTGCACTTCGATCTCCTGTGAGGGATATTTCTGGCGCGCCACATCCGCGATACGAAAGGCCTCATTGCGATTCAAGTCTTCGCCGTGGTAGAAAGTGATCAGCTCATGGCTGGCGGCGTCGGCTTTTTCGAGCAGGCCCATCACCGCCTCTTCGATGGAGGCGGCAGACAATACGAGCCTGCCATCCAACAGCGCAATGACCTGGCCCGACTCCACGCCCACGCCGTCGATCTCCACTGTCCGCGTGGCAACAGTAACCTCTCCCGATTGCACCGAGGCCAGGGACTTGGTCATCTTTTCGGCAACCGCGGCCACCTCCCCGTCTGGGTTGTGAGCAAGCATGGCAGCCAGGCCCTGCGGGACGGTACGACTCGGCACGACCGCCACAGATTTCACGGTCACATCCCTGGCTTGGTTGGCCGCCAAAATAATGTTCTTGTTGTTCGGCAAAATAATAACTTTATCGGTCGGTAGGTTTTCGAACGCGTTTAAAATCTCCTGCGTGGAGGGATTCATCGTCTGCCCGCCCTCGACGATCGCAGCAACTCCCAACGAGGCAAAGATGCGGCTCAATCCCTTGCCCGGCGAGACGACCACCACCGCGATCTGTCCCGGCTCCACCGGCTGGAGTTCGATCTTTTCCGTCTTGGCTTTTTGGATGTCGTCCATTTGGGCCAGCAGATTTTCCATCGCCACTTTGCTGATGGTGCCAATGCCCATGATGTAATCGATTGGTTCATAGCGTTTATTGAGCGGCACGTGAATGTGCATTCGGTACATGCCTTCGCCTTCGCCCACCTGAATCGACGTGCCCATCGCTTCGAGTTTGCCATAAAACGATTGCAAATCGAGCGCGCCATCCGGAAAGAAATCGACCACCACTTCATAATCCTGGCCATCTTCCACCGATTCCATCGCACTTTCGAGATTCATCGCCGACATCGGTTGGACGCTCACGATCGGGACATCCAGCGGCTCGCCTTTAAAATAGCGCAGCATCCCTTCCAGGATGAAGAACAACCCCTTGCCACCCGAGTCGACCACACCAGCCTGTATAAGGACGGGTAATAGCTCGGGCGTGTTCTGCACGGAGACATCCGCCGCGGGAACGACGCGCGACAAAATCTCGATGGGATCCTGCGTCTCCTGGAGCGCCGCCTCCGCCGCCGCCGCCGCATCTTTCGAAACGGTGAGGATGGTCCCCTCCACCGGGCGGACTACGCCCTTATAGGCAGTATCGCGTCCCTCCGCGAATCCCTTGGCCAGACTCGGCCCGTCGAGGATTTCCACGCCATGCACGCCGCGCGCAAAGCCGCGCCACAACTGCGACAGAATCACACCCGAATTGCCGCGCGCGCCCATCAACGCGCCCTTGGCTACCGCGGCGGCCATCTCGCCCACATTGTGCGTCCCAAGATCAGCGATTTCATTCCAGGCCGATTGCATCGTCAACGTCATATTTGTGCCGGTATCGCCATCCGGCACCGGAAAGACGTTAAGTGCGTTGACGGTCTGCTGGTTGGTGCGTAGCCAAGTCAACCCAGCCTGCACCAACTCCTTTAAGACCAAGCCGTCAATCGGCTTTTTCTGCAATCCTTGCAGGTGTTTGACCTGGATATTGGATGAACCAAGACTCATGAATACTCCTCAAATATCGCGGCAAGGGTTAAAGCCGCTGCCACGGTTTTTAATCTGGGTCACTGACCCGCAATCCGGCCACATGCACGTTCACCGA
Source organism: Chloroflexota bacterium (assembly GCA_021823555.1). The sequence goes on along the minus strand of JAKANW010000259.1, from coordinate 2,988 downwards.
ATTGACCTTCAGTCCTAGCGCCCGCTCCACATGAAAGCGCACGGTGTTGGCAACACTGCTGGCCACCGTAGTGACGCGCGTACCGTGTTCCACGATGATATTTACATCAATATCGAGAATCTCGCCATCATAATGAACCGTCACTCCATGCGACGGTTCATGCGTGATGCTTTGGGCCAGCCCCTCCACCACGTTGCGCGGTGCCAGCCCCACCACCCCATAGGATTCGAGCGTGGCATGGTAGGCAATGGTCGCCACGGTTTCGGGCGAAATATGAATGCTTCCGTAGGTTGTATTTTCCTGAGCCATAGACTTTCCTCTGTTGATTAATTAACAGTTTGCCTTGAAGATGGTCGCGACCTGTGGTACAATGCGGCGCTTGCGCGAACAAGCTCGAATGTGAAACTGGAAAGGAACGTATCCCATGAAATGCGCTCACTGCGGTAAGACCACCACCTTCGGCCATAACCGGTCGTTCTCCTTGCGCGCCACCAATCGCAAATTTCTTCCGAACCTGCAAAAAGTGACGCTGTACGAGAACGGTCGCAAGGTCAAAAAAGTGCTGTGCGCCAAGTGCATTCGCACCGCGGCCAAACCGGCATAATTCTCGTCGCTTCCCTGTCAAAGATCGCGGCTCTTGAGCCGTGATTTTTGTTTAAGCCGGGAGGATGAGGCGCTTTCGCGCAAGGCGCGGATTCCGCCCGCGATGCCCTGCGGATGCTGGAAAACAAAACTGCCTGAGACGAACGCGTCGGCGCCCGCCATCCGGACCTCTGGCAGGGTTTGCGAAGTCAAGCCGCCATCCACTTCCAGCCGCGCTGACGAGCCAAGCGCGTCCAGCACGCCGCGCAGGTGACGAATCTTGGGCAAAACTTCGGGGATGAATTCCTGACCGCTGAATCCGGGGTTAACGGTCAAAACCAACACCACATCCGCCAAGTACAGCACCGGCTCAATGAGCACAGCCGGCGTGGCGGGGTTAAGCGTGATGCCCGCCTGACATCCCAGCGACTTGATCTGCTGGAGCGTGCGGTGCAAATGCGGGCAGGTCTCCACGTGGACAATGATGTGCGAAGCGCCGGCCTTGGCAAAAGTCTCGATGTAACGCTCCGGCTGTTCGATCATCAAATGCACATCCAACGGGAGGCTAGTGACACGGCGGCAGGCTTCCACGATGAACGGCCCCATGGTCAGGTTCGGAACGAAGTGACCGTCCATCACATCCACATGAATCCAATCCGCCCCGGCGGCCTCGCAGGCGGCCAAGTCCGTGCCGAGGCGGGTGAAGTCGGCGGAGAGAATCGAAGGGGCGATGATGAGGTTGCGAGTCATGTTCAAGATTTATTTATAAGCAAAGTACACCCGGATCCAGAAGGGGATCAACCCGCCCACTGCGATCAATGCCAGCAGGCCAAGCCCAATCGAAATCCAGTCAATGTCGAGGCTGATGGACGGAACCGGGTCGTAAACGGGAGCAGGTTTGGGCTGGGTCCGCGAAACGGAGGGCGGTTCCTCGAAACGGTTGACCGCCTCGGGCGTCAGATTCAACTGCGGCGGTGTCTCCTCCCGCAGCGTCCCAAAGCGCAAGAGGACGCGCCCCAGTTGGTCGGCAGTGCGATAGCGCGCCGAAGGTTCCTTCGAGAGAATCTTCGCCTCGATCTCCTCGAGCATGGGCGGCACGTCCGGCAAGTATTCGCTGAGCGGGTGCGGACGCGCGTTCACGTGCTGGCGCGCCAGTTCCTCAGCGGTCTCGCCGATGAATGGCAGGGTGCCGGTGAGCATTTCGTACAGCACCACGCCCAGCGAGTAGACATCCGAAGCGGGCGAGGGAGCCAGGCCGCGCGCCTGCTCTGGCGAAAAATATTGCGGCGAACCCCACACCACCTCGTCGCGGTCGCCGGGACGGATGGTGGACAGGGCACGCGCAATGCCGAAGTCTGTAACCTTGAGGCGCATGTCGGGCGTGATGAGCAGGTTGTGCGGCTTCACATCGCAATGGACGAGGCCAGCGCGGTGGGCATAGCCGAGACCAGCGCAAGCCTGCACCATGAGCGTGACCGTGTCTTCGACTGTGAAGCGGCCGCGTTTACGCAGCAGGGTTTTCAAATCCGTGCCGGGCACGTGCTCCATCACAATAAAAAGTTGGCCGTGATCGAAGCCAAAATCATGGACGGTGACGATGTTGGGGTGCGAAAGATTGGCGGCGGCGCGCGCCTCCTGGCGGAAGCGCTCCTGAAATTCCTTGTTGCTGGAATAGTCGGCGCGCAAAATCTTGATGCCCACCGAACGTTCGAGCATCAGGTCGCGCGCACGAAACACCTCGGCCATTCCGCCGGAGCCGAGACGTTCAAGCAGTTGGTAACGCTGATTGAGAAGGTCGCCTTCCTTCATGGCCGAAATTATAACATTGACGCCAACCCCTCCGTCTGAAGAGAAGCGGCAAAGTATAATCATCCCATGCGACGCGCCCTTATTATTTACAATCCAGCCGCCGGAAAATTCCCGGTCAAACCATTTCTCGGCTTGGTGACCAGAACCTTGGAACGCACCGGTTGGAGCGCCGACGTGATCGCCACCCAAAGTGGACAGCACGCCACCGAGACCGCCCGCCGCGCCGCGGACGAAGGTCTCGATGCGGTCTTCGCTTCAGGCGGCGATGGGACAATTGGTCAGGTCGCTGCGGGGCTGGCCGGTTCGCAGACCGCGCTCGGCATCCTGCCCAGCGGCACCGCCAACGTACTGGCGCTCGAACTCGGGCTGCCGGTCTTTGCGTGGACGCGCTGGTGGGCGCTCAAACAAAATGCGCGCACGCTCGCCGACGCGCCCATCCGCGCCGTGGACGTGGGCATCTGCAACGGTCAGCCCTTCCTCCTCTGGGCGGGCATGGGCCTCGACGCCATGACAATCCATGCACTCGAGCCGCGCATCCGCGTGGAAAAATTTTTTGCCTTCCCCGAATACTTCGTCACCACCGTCCGCACCGCCACC
>JAKANW010000258.1 GCA_021823555.1 Chloroflexota bacterium | reverse complement strand
TTCAAGTGCCAGGAGATTGCTTCGTCGGGAAATGCGCCCTCCTCGCAACGACATACGGGAAGTTATTTATTTATGGACCCTAAAGGTCTCCGAGACTTTTGGGGCCGATTTTTTGTTATACTAATGCGACCTCACCATGACGAGCAATCAGACCTTATCTCCCGCTTTCTACGTGCGCGACATTCCCGTCTACGGCGACGCGCTCCTGGCGCCCATGGACGGCTATTCCGATTGGCCGTTCCGCTCCCTGTGCCGGTCGCTTGGCTCAGCCATGAGCTACACCGAGTTCGTCAAGGTGGAACGCATCCTGGGCAAGCCGAAATACACGCGCGCCAAACTGCATTATGAAGAAGTGGAACGCCCGGTTGTGTTCCAGATCTACGGCGACGACCCCGATACGATTTTACGGGCAGCCTTGCGCGTGCAGGATTTGGGGCCGGACATCATTGACATCAACATGGGTTGTCCCGCCAAGAGCATCTCCGACCGAGGGGCGGGCGTGGGGATGATGAAAACCCCCTTGAAAATTGCGCGCACATTCAGGAAATTGACTGCCGCGCTCAAGGTCCCGGTGACGGGAAAGATCCGCCTGGGCTGGGAATATTGCAAAAACTACAAGCTCATTGCCCGCATCGTGGAAGAGAATGGCGGCTCGTTGATCGCCATCCATGGGCGGACGAAGGAGCAGAGCTATAGCGGCCAGGCCGATTGGGACGCTATTGCCGAAGTCAAAGCGGCAGTGAAAATCCCAGTGATCGGGAATGGGGATGCAAAACGCGTGGAAGATATCGAGCGCCTGAAACGTTATACCAGTTGTGAGGCGGTCATGATCGGGCGCGCTGCCATTGCCAATCCGTGGATCTTCTCGCGGCTCGACCGGGAGCAGGTCCCGCCAGAGCTTGTACGCCGGACCATTCAGGATCACCTGGATCGAAACATAAAATTCTACGGGCAGGAGGACGGCCAGCGCCTGTTCCGTAAATATGCGGTGCAGTACGTTTTGCTAAAGAGCCTCACCAGGGAGGAGCGAAAAGACATCTTGAAGGAGCGGCCCGCGCAGGAATTTGTGACCCTGCTGAATCAAGTCTACGCCTCGGCAGCCTAGAACATAAATTCTGTTATACTTAACCTCACCCCTGGCCCTCTCTGGAGGCGAGGGGTGAGGAGAAGAACGATGGCTAAAACCTACACACGCTACGTCTGCCAGCAATGCGGACGCGTCTCCGCCAGTTACATGGGCAAATGCCCGCAGTGCGGCGAATTCAACAGCATGGTCGAAGAGATCATCCACGAGGAGCCGATCGCCAAGCCATCTGCCGTGCGCGGCCTGACGGGACGTTCCCAGCCACGCAAAATCAGCGAGGTCAGCGGGGAGGCGGAAGACCGCATTCCCGTGCCAATCGCCGAGTTCGCACGCGTGTTGGGCGGCGGGATCGTGCCCGGTTCCATCGTGCTGGTCGGCGGCGACCCAGGCATCGGCAAATCCACGCTCATGCTGCAAATGGCCATGGAGATGTCCGGCCGACAGCGCGTTCTATACGTTTCAGGTGAAGAGTCGGAACGGCAAATCAAGATGCGCGCGGTGCGCCTTCTTTCGAATGGCAAGAAGGAACTCCCTGCCAACCTGCTATTGGTGACCGAGACCAACCTGGAGGTGATCCTCAACCATGTCAACGAGGTCAAACCCGACCTGCTGATCGTGGATTCCATCCAGACGGTTTATCTCTCCCAGCTCGACTCGTCGGCAGGTTCGGTCTCACAGGTGCGCGAGTGCGCTTCGCAGTTGCGCGAACTGGCCAAGTCCCAGGGCGTCTCGGTCTTCCTGATCGGCCACGTTACCAAGGAAGGGAATATCGCCGGGCCGCGCGTGTTGGAGCACATCGTGGATACCGTCCTCTACCTGGAGGGGGATCGCTTTCAAGCGTACCGTTTGTTACGTTCGGTCAAGAATCGCTTCGGTGCGACGTCTGAGGTTGGCGTGTTCGAAATGAGCGAGGGTGGATTAGTCGAGGTGGCAAACCCCTCCGAAGCGTTCCTGGCCGAAAGGATGATCAACACTTCCGGCTCGGCCATTGCCGTGACCATGGAAGGCACACGTCCGATCCTCGTCGAAGTCCAGGGATTGACCAGCCCTTCGCAATACAACAATGCCCGCCGCACACCCAACGGCGTGGACTACAACCGCCTCCTGATGATCGCGGCGGTGTTGACGCGCCGCGTCGGGCTGCGGCTGGCAGAACAGGATATTTTTGTGAACGTGGTGGGCGGCATCCAGATCGAAGAGCCGGCGGCGGACCTGGCGGTTGCCGCGGCCATCGCATCTTCTTCGCGGGATGTGCCGCTGCGCGCCGAGGCGGTATTGATCGGCGAGATCGGTCTGGCGGGCGAGCTGCGCATGCCGGGGCAGATGGCGCCGCGCCTGCGCGAGGCTGCAAAACTTGGCTTCAAGGCGGCTATCGTGCCAAAATCCATCCGCAAAGCAGAAGCCTATCCAAACGGGATCGAGATTATCGAAGCGCGCTCGCTAAGCCAGGCGCTGGATGCGGCCATGAAATTACCGCCGCGACTCGAGGGGAAAAAAGTTGCGTGACTGTAGGGCGGGATGCCATCCCACGCCACGAATTAGCAGGAGGCAGCTTGAGTGACGGAATATTATCTCCTGACTTGAGTGGTCTTGACCTGAAGAATTTCATGCGCGAGGCGCTGGCTGAAGCCGAAGCAGCAGGGCAGGCTGGTGAAATTCCCATTGGGGCTGTGGTGGCGCTAGATGGGGAGGTCATTGCCCGCGGACGAGCTCGTCACAACGAATACCGCAGCCAGATCCGCCATGCCGAGTTGAATGCCATCCTGGACGGGGGCGAGAAGTTATGGACGGATTACAAACGCGCCATTCTCTTTACCACAGTGGAGCCATGCCCGATGTGCCTGGGAGCGGTAGTGATGGCGGATATTCCTCACATCATTTTTGCAAAGCACGACCAGGTGGTCCTATCCAAGCTGAGCATGGAGACCAATCCCTACATCCGTCGGCATATCAAAAGTTATTTTGGGGGCGTACTGGAAGAAGAATCAACCCACATACTGGCTGCATATAGACCGCGCGAGCTGAAATACATCGAGTCGGGCGGTCAGTGACTACAACCATTCCCGATCTCCTTCGTATACTTTTCAGAAGGAGATTTTCCATGATGAATAAAGTTATTCCGGCTTTTCTTGCCCTGGCCCTGACCACTATGGCCTGTGGGTTCAGTTTCAGCATTCCCAAAGCGCCCACGCCCGGGCCGGTGGTAACCGATAAAATAACGGTGGCAGCTCCAAAGTCAGGGACGACGCGTTTGAGTCTCGCTTTCGGCGCGGGTCAGTTAAACATCAAACCAGGCGCGGGGGATAACCTTGTCGAGGGGACTGCTACGTATAACATCCCCGATTTCAAACCTGTGATCCAGCAAAACGGTGCGGACATCCGCATCCAACAAGGCAACGGTAAATTTACCAGTTTCCCGTCGCTCAACACCATCAAGAACGAATGGGATTTGAAACTGGGAAACATGCCGATGGAACTCGCGATTGACGCCGGCGCTTACCAGGGGAATATCGAACTGGGCGGCCTGTCGCTGACCGGCCTGACGGTCAAGAACGGCGCGGTGGACGAAACGGTTTCCTTCTCGTCTCCCAATCAGACCGAAATGTCTGTTCTCCGTTATGAGACGGGGGCGTCCAACGTGAAGTTGAGCGGGCTGGCCAACGCCAATTTCAATACTATGATCTTCCAGGCGGGCGCGGGGGATTACACCCTCGAGTTCAGCGGCGACCTGCAGAGAGATGCGACCATCACAGTGGATAGCGGTCTGAGCACTCTGACCTTGCGCATCCCGAAAGGAGTCAATGCAGAAGTGACAGTGGAAGGCGGTTTGAGCAGTGTGAGCACCAGTTCCAACTGGGGCCAGGATGGCAACACATACACCCAAACCGGCAGTAGTCCCAAATTAACTTTTATCGTCAAAATGGGCGCTGGAAGCCTGGCGCTGACCGATTAATGGCCTGCATGCGTGGAAATGGAGCCTTTTTAATTTGGAGTAAAAGGTCATATTTCATCCATGACCTACATCACTTGCCTTGTACGCCACTGCACAATAAAATCGTGTATAGTAGGTCTAGATTACCTGCATTCTGGAAAGAGGTTCCTATGCAAATTACACGTCAAGCCGACTATGCCGTCCGCGCCGTGCTCTACCTGGCCCGCTTGGGGCAAACGGAGCGTGCTGCTACCAGCCTGGTTGCACAGGAACAGCATATTCCGCCATCCTTCCTGGCAAAGATCATTTCCCAACTATCCATTGCCGGTTTGCTACATACTTCACGCGGTGCGCGTGGCGGGGTGACGCTGGCCCGCGAACCAAAAGAGATTACCCTGCTCGAGGTCATTGAAGCCATTGACGGGCCGATCATGCTCAACGAGTGTGTGGGCGAAACCGGTACTTGCACTTTCGATGAGAACTGCCCGCTGCGTCCTGTTTGGTGCGAGGCGCAAAAAGAACTGGTCGCACGGTTGAAGAACACGAACTTTGCTCAAATACTGGCACAGCCAGCGTAGAAGTTATTCCGATGACAATGGCATCCTTCAAAGCGAGGATGCCATAATTCAAACATAAAAAGAGGGGCCTCTAGGTCGCTCTTTTTTGTTGTCACTTTTCCGATCAATAAGCGGGTGATATAGATACGCACACAGGCGTGGTAATCCATTATCTTAAATTGTTCAATTATCTCCAGGCATTTGTATCGGCCAAACACAAATTCATCCCTTGCGTTTTAAGCAAAATGGGTCTATGCTTTGCTGCTTAATAAGCAACAATCGCCCAATCGAACTACCCGAATATGTTTGTCAAAGGAAGAGAAAGATGAAAAAAGTATTTGCTTTATTAGGTTCTCTGGTACTTGCCAGTCTGTTGCTGGCTGCCTGTGGAACACCGGTAACGCCGCAACCGCCAATGCAGGAAACCGTTGTAGTAACGGTGATTGCAACCGAACCTCCCGCCGCGACGCCGACGCCTCTCCCACCCTCCCCAACACCAGTAGCATCCGTGGACCCGTCAGCTTTGGGGCAGAAGGGAAAACTTCTGGTCTGCTCGGACCTGCCGTACCCACCCATGGAATTCTTCGATGCAAATGGTAACCCGACCGGCGCGGACATTGACCTAAGCAATGAGATTGCCACACGCCTGGGATTGCAACTCCAAGTGGTCAACAGTGTCTTCGACACGATTATCGCTGCAGTTACAAGCGGTAAATGCGATGTCATAATCTCAGATATGAACATCACAGCTGAACGCAACAAACAGATCAGTTTCATTCAATATTTCAAAGCCGGCCAATCCATGCTTGCCGCTAAGGGCAACCCGCAAAACATTAATAGCCCAACCGACCTGTGTGGTAAGAGCGCCGCGGCCGAGAGCGGCTCCACCGAGGTTGATTATTTGCCGGGAACCGGCGATTACA
>JAKANW010000257.1 GCA_021823555.1 Chloroflexota bacterium | reverse complement strand
AGAGAGGACCAGGGTGAGGGCGCATATCATCCTTAAAATCCCCTTCCAAAAAGTGAAAAAAGATCGAAAAACGGGAAGCTCTCATCAAATCCCGCCTCCCTCCCCGCCTCCATCCGGCTATCTGACCACGCGCCCCCTCAACCTCCTTGACACTTGTCCCATCCCCCCTGATACTTGACGTCGGTCTACCGATTTACCAATCCACCAACCTCCCACCCATGGAACTTGACCTCGACCTCTACCGGCACGAAATACGCGTCTCCGCCAACCCGCTGGTGCGCCTCTCGGCCCTCGATGTCTCCCCCGATCAGCCCCAGCACACCTTCGTGTTTCTGCACGGGTTTGGCGGTCAGGCCATGCAGTGGAATTACCAGTTACAAAAGTTCTCACTCGCCAACCGCGTCATTGCCCTCGACCTGCGCGGCCACGGTCTCTCCGACAAACCGGCCTCCGGCTACGATATGCCCACCCTGCAAAACGACCTCCTGACCGCGCTGGCTGTCTTGCGCGTTACCACACCGGTGGTGCTGGTGGGGCATTCCTTCGGCGGCGCGCTCGCGGCTGACTTCGCCCTGACTCACCCAGAGCGGGTGGAACGTCTCGTTTTGATCGCCACCGCCGGGGAATTTCGCCTCAACGCCTTCTTCCGGCTGGGTCTGGCCCTTCCGAACGTGATCCTGCGCCTGGTCGATCCCTTCACGCGTTCCTGGCTCTCCGCCCCGCCGCATGTGCTCAAACCTCTCTACGCGGCCAGCCTCTCCAAATGGGTTGGCTGGGACAAATTCCGCGCCCTCCGCGTTCCCACCCTCGTTATTCGCGGCCATCGTGACGCCGTCTTTGAACGCGTCTACTTCGAGGAAGTCACGCGCTCCATTCCGGGGGCCGAAGAGGCCGATATTGGCGCATCCGGCCACATGGTCATGCTTGAACGGCGCGACGCCGTCAACCGCGCCATCGAACGTTTCCTTGAAGGCAAGTCCCAGCATTCCTGGCGCGACGATGTACCTGCTGCAAACAGTGGATTGAGTGGCCGCACAGCAGTATACCGGGACCAGCCGAAGGAAGATGGCAGATTGAGCAACCCCGTGCAGGCTGGGGCGGCTCGAACCCAGCCTGCAGATTCCCGCAAATCCCTGCTCAAGGAACGTCCCTGGCTTTCAAGTTACGAAAAGGGCGTGCCCTACACTATCAGTGTGCCGCGTATCCCGTTACAGCATCTCCTGCGCTCTGCTGTGCGGCGTTTCCCCAACCGCACCGCCATCTATTTCGAAGGGACGCGGCTTTCGTACCGCCGCCTCAACCACGAGGCCAACCGCTTCGCCAACGCCCTGCTCGGCTTGGGCCTGGGACGCGGCGCACGCGTCGTCCTGCTCTTGCCCAATACCCCGCAAATAGTGATCGGCTTTTACGGCGCGCTCAAAGTCGGTGCGGTGGCGGTCTTCATGCCGCCCATGACGGATCCCGAAGAACTCATCCATCAAGTTAAGGATGCCGACCCCAGCCTGCTGGTCACGCTCAACCTTTCGGCAGGCATGGCCCAGCAAATCCAAAACGTCACCGGCCTGCCGCACATCCTGCTCACCGACCCGGCCGATTATTTGTCCCTGCCCCAAAAACTAATCTCGCGTTGGCGTCATCGCGGCCTCACCGTGCCCGGCGCCATTCGCTGGCGTCATTTTATGCGCGGGCAGGATGCTCATTCGCCCACCCTCGAAGTCTCGTCCGATGACTTGGCCGTCATCCAATACACCGGCGGGACAACCGCCGCACCCAAGGGCGTCATGCTGACGCATCGTAATCTGGTTGCCAACGCCGTGCAGACGCGTCACTGGCTGCCTGCCGCCGAGGAGGGCCGCGAGCGCTTCCTGTGCGTCCTGCCGTTTTCGCACAGTTACGGACTCACCGCTGCCTTGAACGTGCCGGTTTCGTTGGGCGCTTCGCTGATACTCAAAGCGCGCTTTGAGATCAACGACCTGCTCAAGTCCATCAAGAAATATCGTCCCACTATTTTCCCGGGCGTGCCGAATATGTACGTGGCCATCAACAACTTCCGCGGGGCGCGCAAATATGGCATTGCCTCCATCAAGGCTTGCATCAGCGGTTCTGCGCCTTTGCCAGTGGAAGTGCAGGAAGCCTTCGAGAAATTGACCCGCGGCAAGTTGGTGGAAGGCTACGGTCTCACCGAGGCCGGCCCGATCACCCACGCCAACCCCTTGGGCGGCGACCGTAAGGTGGGCAGTATTGGCGTTCCGCTTCCCTCCACCGAGGCCGCCATTCGTGACTTGACCCGCAACGGCAAGCCGGTCAAGCCGGGTCACATTGGCGAGCTGGCGGTGCGCGGCCCACAGGTGATGCTTGGTTACTGGCGCAATCCTGAGGCCACCCGGCAGGCGCTCACCTCCGATGGCTGGCTGTTCACCGGCGACGTGGCCCAAGTGGACGAGGACGGCTATTTTCGGATTATTGCCCGCAAGGCCGACATGTGGTATCCTGCCAGACCGGGCCTGGTGAGATCCAAACCCAAACCCGCCTTTCCGCGTGACGTGGAAGAAGTCATCTACGAAATTCCTCAAGTCAAGGAAGTGGCTGTTACGGCGGTGGCGGGACATCCATTCGCCTTTGTCATCGCAAATCGCGAACGTCCCGCACCCGAGGCGGTCATTGCCTATTGCAAGCGGCGTCTGCCTCCCGATCTTGTGCCGCGCTTCGTAATCTTCATGGACGATTTTCCACGCACGTTCATAGGAAAAGTTCTTCGCAGAGAATTGGCAAAACGATATGAAAAATACCAAACCGGTGAGGGGACAAAAGATCGAAATCCCTGAACAAGCGAATTTTGTGGAGCAAGGTCCGCAGGACGGCGCTCCGGTTCTTCTCGTTCATGGCCTGGCCGCGTCGCTGCACGACTGGGACCTGCTCCTGCCCGAACTGGCCGCCGCAGGCTATCACGGTTACGCTCTCGACCTGCTTGGCCACGGCGCCAGCCCTAAACCCGCCTCGCGCGCCTATCGAACCAAATGGCTCGTCAAACATTTCGAAGCGTGGGTTGATTCCCTGCATCTCACCCAGCCGTTCGCGCTCGTCGGTCATTCTCTGGGTGGCTACATTGCCTTGCGCTACGCCATGCGTCATCCCAACCACCTGCGCTCCCTGGTGCTGGTTGATCCGTTCTACCGCATCGACCAACTTCCCGGCTTTTTACGCCGCACCTATCGCCGCCCCAAGCTCAACGCCTTCGTGGTGGAGCGCACCCCGCAGTGGATCTTCAACTGGATCATCAGCCTCACCAACGTGGCACTCGGCCGCACCGGCGGCTCGGATCTGACCCTCTCGGAGGAGGTCGTCCGCCAGACCGCGCTCGACTACAAGCGCACCGCCCCCGGCGCGTTCAATATCCCCAATACCGCTCCCGACCTGACCTTGAGTTTGGCGCGCATTCCCGTGCCCACCCTCGTCATCTGGGGTGACCGCGACCAAACCCTCGCGCCTGCCTCTTTCACCAAGCTTGTCGATGCCCTGCCTCATGCGCGCGGCCAGGTTCTCCCAGGCGGCCACGTCCCGCACCAATCCAAGCCGGAGGAGTTCAATAAGTTGGTGCTGGAGTTTTTGAGAGAACAGTAGAGTGAGATACTATCTCGCTCTACCAGAGATCATCTTCATCAGCCGCAGCCGCCAAATCAGCCTCCTCCACATCCTCAGCGCTTGAATCGTCTCCTCCCTCGTCGGCGGGAGCGGACTATAGATGGCGCGGACATATAGGTCGGTGAGCGCGGCTACCTCCGCTTTGGCGGGGGCTAGGAAAGTACGCAGGCGTTTTGAAGTTGGTAGAAGTCCCAGGCGTTTTTCCAGGGAACCAGCAAACGTCAAGGGTGTGTACATGTGCCGCGTTTCGCCGGTCAGTGGATGGCCCAGGCGGTAGACTTGCCTGTAAATTTCGGCGATGGTCTCCACGGGCGCGTTGCGTCTGCGGCGTTCACGTAGCATCTCCGTGGCCGCGATAACCCCGGCGCAAATCAAAACTCCCGTTAGCAAAATCGGCCAAGTGAATGGGCGAATCCTTCGCAGGAATGTCACCGCCCACGGTTCAGGCGCGGCAGGAAACTGCTGGTTCAATGGGATTTCTGGCGCGGGCGTTGACTGCCCCTCGGTGTGCGGGATCAATGGGCGGTTGGCGGTCGGTTCGAACTCCACCCAGCCCAGCCCAGTGAAATAGATTTCTACCCAACTGTGCGCGTCCGATTCGCGCACGCGGTAGTATGCTTCCGGGGGAACGTATACGCCGCTGGCATAGCCAGTCACCAGCCGCGCCGGCATTCCAGCCGCACGCGCCAGCGCCACCATTGCAGTAGCATAGTAATCGCAGTAGCCTTTTTGCAGGTCGAAGAGAAAATAATCGGCCACGTCCCGGTCGGCGGGCGGGGCCGGGACATTCAGCGTGTATGGGAATTTTCGCAGGTAAGCTTCGATTACTGCGGCGCGGTCATAGGCGGTGGGCTGGTTGGCGGTCAGTTCGATTGCCAGGTCGCGCACGCGCTGGGGGAGTTCGTCCGGCAGGTTGAGATATTGTGCGCGCACCCAATCGGGGTAATTGGCAGATGAGGCGCGCAATTGTCCCACGCTGAAATTGGGCAGGGTGGACTCGATGTGCGCCGTCCGCACGTTGGACGCAGCCGCGATCAGGTCCGCGCCGCGCAGAGGGTCGAGCGAACGCGCCCGGGAGTCTGGCAGGGTCCGCCAGGCGGTGTGGATCGCTTGGTCTGCGCGGACCAGCTCTCCGGTCCAGGGCAGACTCGGCATGTCCTCCATTTTCTGCACATCCAGTTTCACCAGCCGGTATCCGCTTGGAAGTGCGTCCAGCAACAGCGTGTTGGGGCGTTCGTCGCGGCTTGCGTTGAGCGTGACCGCCCAGCCGCGCCCGGTGTAGGTGTCGTAGGTGATTGTGCGCCAGTAGTAATTTGGCGGCGTTTCCTCGCGCGGCAGGCGCGGCATGGGCGGCAGGTCGCCGGTGGATACTGTGAAGATCACCGTCTGGGAAAGGTGCGGTGCGCCCTCGATGAGACGTTCACGCGGCAATCCGGGCTGCACGTATTGATGCGGGGTTCGGCCGCTTTCCAGTCCCAGCGATCTTGCCGTGGAATCATTTTGCTCCGTTTGGGCGCTCTGCTCGACCGCCTTTGCCACGGAACGAACGGAGATGGAAGGTGTCACCCCGGCGGCAAACAGGATCACGATGGAAACGAGGAACGCCGCCGTGAGCGTGTCGGCGGAGAGGCTGTGTAGAGCATGGCTTCCCTCGGTCAGCGCGGCCAGCATGAGCAGGAGCAGCAGGTGCAGCAAAAAATTGAGCGCGGCCGGTTGGCTGTAATATTGCAGGTAAGCCAGCAGGCCCGTGGTGGGGAGCAGGGCGATCAGCGCCTGCTTGCGGCGCGGCAGAATCCAACCGGCCCAGGCGGCCAAGGCGAGCGCGGCAAGACTCCAAACGATTTGCCGCGCCAGTCG
>JAKANW010000256.1 GCA_021823555.1 Chloroflexota bacterium | reverse complement strand
ATTTTATTCCCGTGCGATGACAAGGCGTGAATCAATCCTATCGAAGCAGGGTCTGTTTTCAGATGCGCGACGTTGCGGATGGGCGGGGCGCGCGTCGGGGAGTCTGTTCTGGTTTAACAGGCATCATCTCATCTGCCAACCCGCACGGGGATGGAATCCCCCGTGCTAATTTACGAAGCCCTTCGGGCTATCCAATTCCCTTCCCAAACGGATCGCGCTCATCCACCAAAATGACACCCTCTGCCATCACCCAGGCCTCGCCTGTGATGGTCGGGATGATCTTATCACCTTCCACTTGCACGCTGCCTTCAAAGATACTGCCGACAACGCTTTGTTGTTTCCACGTTTGCCCTGCCTGCAATTTTCCATCGGCGTATAAGCAGGCAAGTTTTGCGCTCGTTCCTGTTCCGCATGGCGAACGGTCGTAGGCTTTGCCTGGGCAGAGCACAAAACTCTGGCTGTCCGCTTCGGGTGTGGAGACGAACAACTCGACATGATCAATCTCCGCGCCGCCCGCGCCCGTGATTCCACTGGCGGTCAACTGCTCGCGGATACGCCACGAGAAATCGGTCAGCGCTTCGATGTTGGACATGTTCACATCCATGCCGTGATCGTGGACGAGGAAGAACCAGTTGCCGCCCCAGGCCACGTCGCCGTGAATGATTTTCCCATCCACGGTGACAGGGACGTGAGTCAGATGACGATAAGCGGGGATATTTTTGACGGAGACCTTGTTGGGATATATGTCATTGCGAGGGCGCTCTTGCTCTTTGCCCGAAGCAATCTCCCGTTCGATGATGGGATTGCTTCGTCGCTCACTATCGTTCGCTCCTCGCAATGACATAGGATGCAAAGTTGCTTCAACAGTCCCAACAGGAGTCTCAACCCGAATCACACCAGGCTGAACTTTTCCCAGATAGGCGAGGGATGCGATGAGGCCGATCGTCCCATGTCCGCACATACCGAGGTAGCCAACGTTGTTGAAAAAGATGACGCCAAACCCGCAGGTCGGGTCACCTGGCGGGACGAGCAACGCGCCGACCAGCACGTCCGAGCCGCGCGGTTCGAGCAGGACGGTTCGGCGCAGGTCATCGTGCTCCGCTTTCAGACGGGATAACTTCTCGGCCACGGAACCAGGCCCGAGGTCGAAAGGAAGCGTTTCGATTAAACGGGTCGGCTCGCCGCCGGTGTGTGAGTCCAGAAAGGGGATTCGTTTCATAAAATCTCTTTCGTGTCCTTGCGAGGGCGGCGTTCTCCCGCCCGAAGCAATCTCCTGGTAGTTGGGGGTTGCTTCGTCGCAAAGAACACTCCTCGCAACGACATTTTAATTGAGGGTTTTGAAGATTCGCTCAAATTCCGCGCGGTCTTCAGCGGTGAGGGGCAACAATGGACGGCGCGGATTGCCGACGGGGATGCCGAGCAGTTCGCAGCCAAGTTTGACCTTTTGAGTGTAGCCGCCGCTTTCCAGGCTGCGGAGGAGCGGGAGGAGCTTGTCCATGTGCTTGCGGGCGGTGACGAAGTCGTTGACGAGGGCGGCTTCGAGGACGTTGTGATGTTCGAGCGGAGCGCAGGAGGCGGCGCCGCCGATCCATGATGTCGTGCCCCACAGGAAGTAGTCGAGGGCCTGGTCGTCGGAGCCGCAGATCATTTGATAGCGGTCACCGTAGCGCAGGCGCATTTCGTAGACGCGTGCCATCTCGCCGCTGGCTTCCTTGATGCCGATGACGTGATCGTAGCGGGTCAGGCCGTCCAGCACCTCGTAGCCGACTTCAGTGCCGGCGCGCCAGGGGAAGTTGTAGAGCACAATGGGTATCTTGACCGACTCGGCGACGGCGGAATAATGCGCCAGCAGTTCGCGCTGGTCCGGACGCGAATACGGCGGGACAGCGATCATGAGCGCGTCGTAGCCCATCTGCTCGGCGATCTGCGAGTAGCGGATGACGTCGCGCGTGGCGCCAGAGTTTGTGCCGGCAATGAGCGTGACCCGCCCATTGACTTTTTCTTTGACGAATTTGAAAATGTCCAGCCGTTCCTGTTCGGTGAAGGCGTAGACTTCTCCCGTTGTGCCACCTGGGACAAGTCCTGCAATCTTGTTGGCGATCAGGTATTCGATCAGTCCTTCAAGGACGGGGTAGTTGATGCTTTCGTCCGCGTTGAAGGGGGTGACGATGGGGGCGTAAATGCCTTTTAATTTCATGAGTACTCCTAGTTGGAAGGTTTGAAGGTTGCAGGTTGAAAGTTTACTTTTGACTAAATAATCAATTCGCCAATTTGGGATATAGTCATAAGGAAACCAAAATTTTCAATTACATAATCTGGGTTACGATTAAGGCGAAAAGAAACACGTGCATAGGTAAAATTCCCAAACCACGAGCCGCCACGTACACATCTATCACCAGACGAATTCCATTTATTACGCCCATCATTGGGCTTGTAAGGATAAGGCTTATATAAACCATATGTCCATTTCCACACATTGCCTGCCATATCCGAACAACCATAAGGCGAGTCGCCATGCGGAGAATATAAGCCCACAGGTGTTGTATTTTCTTTACCGCTTTCACTTGTGTTGCATTTATTTTTATCAAACACATTGCCCCAAGGATATTCTCGTCCGTCAGTGCCACGCGCTGCTTTTTCCCACTCTGCTTCGGTCGGAAGGCGCAATATCATTCCAGCGGGAATCTCCCCTTTGAATAAATTATTACACCATTCACAATATGAAATTGCGTCATGCCATGAAACATAAGTAACAGGATGATCTTTTTTCTTTTCCCAGTCATTCACAGGGTGTTTTATCCCTTTTGATTTGACATATGTATTGTATTGTTCATTTGTCACAAGATAATGAGCTATCCAATAATCATAAGGAAGGTCAACAGAGTGTTGAGGCTTTTCATCACTGTCACCATTGTTACTCCCCATCAAAAACCTACCTGCTTGTACGCGCATAAATTCCATGCCACCCAAGTTCAAGATGTTCGACTCTTGCGAATGTTTTATACTCATTTGAGTAGCTGCACGTCGCTTAATGGAGTACGTACCAAAGCCTGTATCCTCTATGTCCAAATCGGCTCCCAGGTTCCCAATCTCCTTTGGGAACAGATCAGTACTGATCAAACTATAGTGATTCTTGCTAATGTGGTTCAACCGATAGCCAGAAGGAATCCGAATCCAGCCCCAACGTTTGTTCAACTCGCGTGCGGCAATATCAAACAAGGGCACTAAAACAGGGAATGTACCGCCAGATTTATTATAGGTCTCGGCTAGTGCTGGATAGTGCTCGCGAAGGTATGTTTTCAAAGCCTCAATTCGTTTAACCGTATCTTCGATCTTCAACAAACGCGGCTCAACTGCCTTGTAAATATCAAAGTGTAAAAATGCAGACACTCGCAATGCTCGTTTCCAGATAGCTAATTCATAAGTGTTTTTCAATTTACCTTGTTGTTCAAGGTAATCTAATAATGCGTCCACATGTTCCGCTTTGAATTCACGGTTTTCCCCTTTAAGTATCTTATGCAAAGCCGATTCATCCATACCTGCTGCAATTGCAATTTGATTCACGGACAAATCAAATTGTTTTTGAATCCGCTCCAATAGTACAGTCAACTCCTGACCTTCAAGCTCTTCCTGAAGACGAGTCAGGCGTTCCTGTTCTTCTGGGGGCAATGGAGTGTGGACAATGTTGTCCATGACAACCGCCTTCTTCAAGCGTAAAGTTGTGGCAGATGAGCGCTCATCGGATTTCAAAAAAGGAGAATTCCGATGAAACACACTAAACGAACAAAACAAGCATTACTTTTCAAAGTGCAAATTCGCAACGGTAAAATCTTAGCCGAGTTATCTTTACCTACGCGTTGGGCAATTTCCTGCCTGACCATATTTGGTGCGCTCTTGTCGCCAACACCAATTATAAAGTTGGTGGATGCTTTATTGAGCCTAATAAAATAACCGCGTACTCGCACGCGGTGAGCACGTCAGCTTTGGAATGGCAAAGAAAACGCGAAGGGGACAGCTGGCGGTCATGGGCTACCCTATCATGAAATATCAACTTTGCTGTCTATTCTAATTGATTCCACCGCCGCGACCGTGGACCTGGCACAGAAACTATGGAAGATAAAACTCATCCTTGAATTTCTGGAGCAAATCGCCAGGGGTGCCGATTTCAAAGGAAAGATTGATGGTTGCTTTCGCTTTGAGAAAATGTTCCTTGTCGTGTGTCACAAACCAATCTGCTTCGGAGCGAATTGCCTCGGCAAGCACCTGGGCGTCAGGTACATAGGCAACCATTTTTCGGGCAGATGCAATCTGCCTGGGCGTCGGTGCGGAGACAGTATGCACCTTCCCTATTTCCAATAATTGCGCCAGCAAGGGCAAAGATGCGGATGCCTTTCTCCGAACTACTTCATCCGCTTCACGCAGAATATTGGGGCCAACCACCAACTCCAACAAACCCGCTTCCCCCAAAAGAAATAATTTACGCGCTCCGCCCGTGGACGATAACACCGCGGCGAACAGAACACTGGTATCGAGAAACACCCTAACGTTTTTTCGAGTCATAGTCGGCACGGACTTCACGCAGCGTCTTCAACATGGATTCGAGTGTCTCGCCGGATTCCCGCCACTCACGCGCCAACTTATTGGCAATCTCATCCACTCGTGAACGCCGCGGACTCATCACAAAGACGCCCTCGCCGAGGTCAATCAAGGTCAGGGTATCGCCTTCGTCAATGCGATTCTGCTCACGCAATTCCTTCGGCAAGGTAATCAAACCTCGCCGAACCACTTGAACTTTAAATGTATTGTTCATTTTCGCTCCTGTCTGACTATCTGATTTTCAGTATATCAGACAATCGGTATTCGTCAAGAACAGGGCTGTGCTCCACCTTTTCGAATCGACTCCATCGCCGCAAACGTGGATTTGGTCACGCCGATGAGTTGCTCGTAGGGAATCGGCGGTCGGCCACCCTCGCGGATGGCTGTGGCAAAGGCGGACATTTCGTTCTTCCAGCCTTTGTCCTGAGCGCCTCTTTCCACTTTCCTCTTTCCATTTTCAACAGTCGTCAGCGAAACGAAGTCATCCAGAATCGCGATATTTCCGCCGCAAAAGACCTCGACGCGCTCCTTGGGGAAGGACTTGTCGCCGTTGGCGAGATAGTCCACGATGCCGAGCGAGCCATCGGGAAAAGTGAAGGTCATGGAGACGTTGTCTTCGCGGTACTTGCCTTGATTTGGCAGCGCGTGCGCGCTCACGCTGACAGGTGCCGCGCCGACCAGGAAGGTGATCAGGTCAATGAAGTGACAGCCTTCGCCGATGATGCGCCCGCCGCCGACCGCCAGGTCCTGCGTCCAGTGCTGCGCGGGAATCGCGCCGGCGTTGACCGTCATCACGAACGCCTTGGGCGCCGGCGTGGCGGCGAGCAGCGACTTGACCTTGACCACCTGCGGCGCGAAGCGGCGGTTGAAGCCGACCATCACGCGCCGATCGGCAGCGGCCGCCGCGGCAGCCTC
>JAKANW010000255.1 GCA_021823555.1 Chloroflexota bacterium | reverse complement strand
TCCGCTTTGGGCGTAGCCGGGCAGCCAGTGGACCTCGGCGCGCAGGTCGCCGCTGAGCAGCGCCACCACCACCGAATGCGGGTGGACGCCTTCGCTCGTCAGGCCGGCGGGCGCGCTGAACCCGATCAACGGCATGTCGCCGGTCAGGCTCGAGACGCCCGCGGCCACCTCGCGCGGCTGGTATTGATGCGAGGCGATCACGATGCCAACGTTTGGCGTGACCGCGCCCAAACGGTTAAGCGCCTGGTGCGTGGCCTGCAAACCGGCTTCGCGTCCGTCCAGGGCCTGTGCATGTCCAACGGCTGAAATAAGGGTCATATGTTTCCTTGGATTAGGAAGGCATTCGACTTCGTCCAGCGACAGGAGCCGCCGGATTCCGTTCTGCTATCCTTCCGCCACGGGGACGGTAAAGTGGAAGGTGGTACCTTTGCGGTATTCGCTCTCGAACCAGATGCGCCCGCCCTGCATTTCCACCAGACTCTTGGTGATGTTCAAACCCAGGCCGGTGCCGGGCGCTTCGCGCGCCTTCTGGTCTTCGGAGCGGAAGAATTTTTGGAAAATCTTTTGCTGGTCTTCGGCGCTGATACCGATGCCGTTGTCGCGCACCCACAGGTGGACGACGCGCGCCGCGCCTTCGGGGTCCCATTGGTTGTGCGTGGCTTCCGCACCCACCACCAGGTGACCGCCCTCGGGTGTGTACTTGTGCGCGTTGCTGACCAGGTTGACCAGCACCTGGCTCACGCGGGTGCGGTCGGCCCACACCGTCGGCAGTTTGTCGGAAAGCTGGATTTCGATGGTCTGCTTTTTGTCTTCGATCTGGCGGCGCGTCGACCGGATGGCCTCATCCACCACTTCCGGCACGTCCACCGCCTTGAAGTCCAGGCGGAGGCGCCCGGCCTCGATCTTGGAATTGTCGTTCAGATCCGAGACGAGCGTCGACATGCGCTCCACATTCGAGCGGATGGTGCTCAGGAAGTTGGCTTGCATCTCGGTGATTGGCCCAACTTTGCCGCCTGCCAATAATTCAGAGTAGCCCTTGATGGAGGTCATCGGGTTTTTGAGTTCGTGCGCTACGAACGAGACGAACTCGCTCTTGGCAATGTTGGCGGCCTGCACCGCGTTATACAGCTGTGCGTTGGCGATGGCGATGGCGGCGTGGTCGCTGAGACGGTTGAGGAAGGAAATATCTTCGCCGGAGGGGAGCAGGCTTTCGAGCATAAGCAGGCCAATGACCTGCGCCTCGCGTCGAATCGGGACCACGATCTGCTCGCGCGCATCGGGCAGGAGACTTCCGCCCATGGCTGGGTCGAGGGCCAACCGCTGGGGCTGTCCGCTTTCCACGGCTTGACGCAAGCTGGACAAGTCAAGCGGCATGAGCGTCTCGGCATAGCCGGCCAGGTGTTCGCCGTAGCCCTGGTGTGCCATGATGCGCAGTTCGTTGGATTCGAGCATGCCGATCAAACCGGCGTTGGCGCGCGACTGGCGCATGGCCCAATCGAGGGTGATGCGCAGGGCGCGGTCCATTTCGAGGCTGGCATTGAGTTCGCGGTCGATGCGCTGCATGACCGAGAGTTCTTCCACGCGGGCGGCCAGTTCCTGGTCGGTGAGGGTGTACAGGCGGGAGTTCTCGATAGCGACCGCGGCCTGGCCCGCGAAGGCGGTGAGTAGGTTCTGGTCGTCTTCGCTGAAGGGCAGGCCATCCTTGCGGTTGATGACTTCGATCACGCCGAGGACGCGGTCCTTGATCTGCAAGGGTACGGCCAGCAGCGCCCGGCTGACGAAGCCGGTTTGCTGGTCGGTAGCGATGTGGCGTGTGATCGAACGCTGCGCGTCGTTGTCAATCACCGGTGCGCGGGTTTGCACGGCGCGTCCTGCGATACCGCTGCCTGCCGGAAGTCTGTGGCCCAGCAGGTTGTCGGCCACGGGGCCTGCAGTCACTTTGAAGATCAGTTCATCGGTTTGGTCATCCACCAGGAACAGGCTTCCAGCCTCGCAATTCAAAATGGTCACAGCGTTGTCGAGGATATTCTTTAGCAGTGGTTCCGACTCGAGGGTGGATGTAAGCTGACGGGTGATTTCGTTTAATGTGGTCAACTGGCGCGCACGGCGCTGAGATTCTTCCAACAGGCGGGATTTCACAATGGCGCCCGCGGTGTGGTCCGCGATGTTTTGCAGAAGTTCCAACTGCCCGCGCGTGTAGTTGACCAGGGAATCGCGGCTGCCCACGCTCAGCGCGCCGATGGTCTCTGCACCGGCGTTGAGCGGCACGCCCATCCAGGCAAAGACGCCTTCCACATCCGGCAGCACGTTGCGCGCCTGGCATTCGCGAACGTAATCTTGTGTGATGAGCGGACGGCCTTTGCGAATCACATCCTGCGCCAACCCGGAATTTTCCGGCAGGGGATCATTTGCCAGTTCTTCGTGGAGTTCCTTGTTTTCGATGCAAAAGCCGTAATAGAAATAATCTGTGGTTTGGTTGTAAAGGGTGATGTGAAAATCGGAGGCCGGAACGATCTGCAAGGTTTGGGCGTAGATCAGTTCCAGCACATCATCGAAGGAGAGGGTGATGTTCACGCCTTGGGAGACGCGCGCCAGGGTGTTCATTTCCTGCACGCGGCGTTCCAAGTCTGAGATGGTTTGGGCGCGTTCGATGGCGACTGCGGCCTGCTCGCACAGGTTCTCCAGGTAGGCGAGTTCCATGGGCGTGTAGGCCTGTCCGGAGACGCGTTGGCCCAAGGCCAGCCAGCCAAGCGGATGTTCTTTGCCGGGCAGGCGCACCAGCAGGGACGCACCCAGGAGCGCCAAGCGGGATTCCTCCGATTGGATGGATGCCGGCAGGTTGACTCCATCCAAGTAGAGCGGGATGCGTTCGCGCTGGAAGTAGTTGACCAGGGGACTGGTGGACGCGAAGCGGATGTCGCTGGTTGGGCGGTTGTCCGGGCCGAGCGTGGCGGCGTATTGGTCACTCAGGCTTTCGAAAAGAAACAGGTGAACACGGCTTGGACCGAGGGTGTTCATGACGTTCTCGCGTAGGGCCTGGCTGATACCAAATTGATCGACGACGCTGGATAATTGGTGGGTGAATTCCTGTTCGCTTTGAATGTAGGCGCGCTGGCCGCGGAAGAAGGTTGAGTCTACAATGCTTTGCAGGCGCACGCGCAGCGGGTTGATCAACAAGGCCAACACAAAGACCACGCCGCCCACCAAGTAAGGATTGTTTACCGTCAGGTAATCTTGGAAGATCAAACTGATGCCGGTGACCAACAGGGCATACGCACCCGTGACGAAGACCGCCATCAAGGCGTAGATCAGTCCCTGGCGAATCCACGCGTCTGTCTGCAGGAGACGGAAGCGCAGAATGGTGTAACCAAGGCTGACGGGGAAAATGATGACAAGAAGGAAAAGCAGTGGAGAGAAAGTTGGTCCGGCCGGGCGGTCAAACAGGAATGCCGCTAGCGGGTTGACCAGCAGCCAAACAATAGGCGCTCCCAATCCGACGATTGTGCCACCCAAGATGAAACGCGCCTGTGATTTGATCACTGGCGAGCGCGCCGCGCTGCTGTGGTAGATCATGATGGAGAGGAAGACCAATCCGCACAGTGCGTCGAAAAGATACAGCAGTTGCCAGGCCCGGTAATAGGCGGTGGGATTTTGAAAATTGTAGAGAACAAGGAAACTATTCGCTGCCAGCGTCAGGCCGACAACGTAACCGATCCAGCGCAAGTAAGGGCGGGCAATCAAGGGTTTGAATTCCTGCGGAAAGGCCAGGGCCAGGTCCACCAGCGCGCCGCCGATGAGAGCAAGCCCCAATGTCCACAGGTAGGTGAATAGGTGTGTGCTGTATAGGTCGAAGAGGGTGCCGGCGAGAATGGCCAGGGATGTGGCGAAGATCGAAAAGGCGCGCCCAGCAGATTCTGTACGGCGCAGGCCGAAGATCCACACACTGGCGGTAAGGAAGATGGCGCTGATAAGGGCAGGAAATACCAGGTAGGCGTTGCGGTCCGCGGCAGGGAAGGCGTGCAGGGTGACGGTGTAGGTCTTTTGTGTGCCGGCGCGCGTGCGGGTAACGACGGTAACGTTCTCGCCCGGCGAAAATGGGCTGAGGGCCGTTTGCAAGTCGCGCGCGTTGTGGATGCTATGTCCCGCCACACTGACCAATTGTTCTCCAAGTTGAATGCCTTGGTTATACAAATCCCAGTTTTGGGCGGAACCGGTGGGGCCGCTTCCGTTGTAAGCCATGGTCTGTTCAAAGAATGCTCCCATGAACGGCAGTTTCAGCCACTGGTTCGCGAGAATGAGGGAGACGGCAAATGCCAAGACAGCCGCGCTCTGGTAAAGAAAGACAATGCCTTGTAAAACCTTGTTGAGCGTTGGTGTAATTCGTTCAGTCGTAGTCATAATCGCAAATGGGGTTTCCTGCCGGTCAGTGGGTGAGTGAGAGGAATTTTACTCTTTTTTTAGGATGGAACAGCATGGTACTTTCATAACAAAGCCCCCCTTACTTAAATGAA
The DNA here is from genome assembly GCA_021823555.1 of Chloroflexota bacterium. The sequence goes on along the minus strand of JAKANW010000255.1, from coordinate 1,008 downwards.
AACCCCTGCTTTTCAGGTTTTTCTTCAAAAGGGACCGAAAAAGCAGGGGTTGGCAGAGCAAGCTAAATGTCGAGGTTACGAACCGCCTTGGCATGGGTTTGGATGAAACGACGGCGGGGATCGACCGCGTCGCCCATCAGCATGTCGAAGGTCCGGTCGGCTTCGGCGGCGTCGTCTACCGTGACGAGCAGGAGGGTGCGGTTCTCCGGGTTCATGGTGGTCTCCCAAAGTTGTTCGGGATTCATTTCACCAAGGCCCTTGTACCGCTGTACATTGGCCTTGTCGCCGACGTTGAGGTCTTTTACGGTCTTGTCTTTTTCCTTGTCGCTGTAGGCGTATTTGATGGTGTTTTTGTAGGCGATGCGATACAGCGGCGGCTGTGCAATGTAGAGGTGACCATCCTCGATCAGCTGCGGCATGTAGCGAAAGAAGAACGTGAGCAGCAGCGTGCGGATGTGTGCCCCATCCACATCGGCGTCGGTCATGATGATGATGCGTCCGTAGCGCAGGCCTTCGAGGTCGAGGTTATCACCAATGCCGGTGCCGAGGGCCGAGATGAGCGCCTTGATCTCGTTGCTTGAAAGGATTTTGTCGAGACGGGCGCGCTCGGTGTTCATGATTTTGCCGCGCAGAGGCAGGATGGCCTGGAAGTGACGGTCGCGGCCTTGTTTGGCCGAGCCGCCGGCCGAGTCGCCTTCTACGATGTAGAGTTCGGTCTTGCCGGAATCGCGCTCGGAGCAGTCGGCCAGTTTGCCCGGCAGGTTCATGTTCTCAAGAGCCGACTGGCGGCGCACGAGAATCTTGGCTTTGTGCGCTGCCTCGCGCGCCTGCCTGGCCTCCGGCCTGGGCTCCAGCAGATGGCGGGCATACCGCATCCCATGTCGTCCCAGCCCGATCAACCCGATCCCGATCGGCGTCATCGCGTCCCCCGCACAGCATCCACCGCGCCGTCGATTCTAGTGACACGGCCTCGCATTGACAACCCTTCAAACGCGCCGTTATAGTCTG
>JAKANW010000254.1 GCA_021823555.1 Chloroflexota bacterium | reverse complement strand
CTGTCAGCGGCATCAGCCTGATCTTTACCAGCTCCGTTGCGGCAAATAATCTGTGGGTCGGTCTTTTCGTATTCGTGCTGGCGCTCACCCTCGAGCCGATCCGTTCCAGATTGCAGGAATTTGTTGATACCACTTTCTTTAGGGGCCAGCGGGCTTATGCCGAGCGCATCCAAAAATTCAGCCATGAAATGACTACCGCCTTGGATCTGACGGCCATTGCCCGCATCCTGAGGGAACAGGTCACATCCACTTTGACGCCGGAGCAGATCCATATTTTCACGTACGACCCGATCAACGATCAATTCCTGGCTTTGTCTGGCAGCGACAATCGCCCCACTAGCGACATCCGTTTCGGGGTCAATAGTCCACTGGCGCGCTATTTTGCCAGGGAACACTTGCCCTTATACCTGGATGGTTCTTCGCTTCCTCCCGCCCTGGAGTCAGAACAGTCCCGTTTGGCATTGCTCGGGGCCCGGTTGTTTTTGGCCCTGCCAGGTGAGAAGATCCCCACCGGCTGGCTGGCGCTTGGGCCGCGTCGCTCGGGTCAACCGTACACACCCCAGGATGTGACCTTCCTCGAGAATCTCAGCGATCAGGCCTCGGTCGGGATCGAACGGGTGCAGACGGTAGCCGACCTTGAACGGCGTGTCCAGGAAATGAACGCGCTGGCACGCGTCTCACAGGGTGTGAACGTCACGTTAACCTTCGATGATGTGCTCGAGCTGATCTATGCCCAGACCTCACAGATCATCCCCACCTCATATTTTCACATTACCTTGTATAACAAGGATAACAATTACTACTATTACGGTTTCTGCCTGGAAAATGGCGATCGCCTCCAGGATCGCGAAAACCTGCCTCTCCCAACCGGTATTGGGCTGGCGCCTGAGATCATTCGCAAAGGCCGCCCGATCCTGACCCAGGAATATACCCGTGAATGCCAGGAACGCGGCATGACACCCTCCACGGAGGAAATTTTTGCCTGGATGGGCGTCCCGCTTAATGCAGGAGCCGATACAATCGGCGCTCTGAGCGTGGGCAGCCAGGAAAGCACCGTATCTTATACCCGCACCCAGTTGAGCCTTCTGCAAGCCATTGCGGACCAGACTGCTGGCGCCATTGTGAAGGCCCGCTTATTGCAGGATTCTCAGAAACGCACCCTCCAGCTTTCCACTTTGAATGAAATTACGCGCCAATTGACCAGTACGCTGGAACTCGATCCCCTGCTGCAAAACCTGCTCGAAAGCGCCGTATCCATTCTAAACTGCGAGGCAGGCAGCCTGTTGCTCGTGGATGAACAGACTGACGAACTGGTCTTCAAAGTGACCGTCGGCCCGGTGGCCGCCAACCTGGTGGGCCAGCGCATGCCTGCGGATGAAGGGATCGTTGGGCGGGCTGTGCAGACGCGCGCTCCCATCATTGAAAATGATGCCCAGCGTTCCCCGGGTCACTTCGTGGCCGCCGACCAGCAAACGGGTTTTATAAGCCGTTCCCTCCTGGCAGTGCCACTACAGGTAAAGGATCACGTGATCGGCGTGGTCGAAGTAATCAACCGACGCGACGGCCTGCCGTTCGTGGGCGATGATCAGACCCTGCTGACCGCGTTCGTCGGCCAGGCCGCGGTTGCCATCGAGAATGCCCGCCTGTATACCCTGACAGACCAGGAATTGAGCGCCCGTGTGGAAGAACTTTCGGTCATGCAGCGTATTGACCGCGAACTGAATGCCAGCCTGGAAATGGATCGCGCCATGCGCATCACATTGGAATGGGCCATGCGTCAGTCCCATGCCGAAGCCGGGTTGATCGGCATGCTCGAAGATAACCAGCTCAGCATCATGGCCGAGCAGGGGTACGAGGAACGTTCAGCAGCCCAGACCGAACAAATTGTGCATCTTGAGATTCCGGTAATCAATAGCGCCATCGCAAGCGGACAGCCGCAGCGCGTGTCCCTGGCGCGTGAAGCCGGCGTGGGAGGCTTGCTGGGGATTGCCCATACCCAGATCGCCATCCCAATCCGCCGCGAGGCGCAGGTGATCGGGTTGCTTCTGTTGGAAACAAGCAGCGACTCGCAGGAGGATATGGCCTTCCTCAACCGTCTCAGTGACCACGCGGCCATCGCCATCTCGAACGCTCAACTGTACAGCGAAGTGGAGCGCGCCAACCTGGCCAAGAGCGAATTTGTCTCCTTCGTGGCGCACGAGCTAAAGAACCCGATGACTTCCATTAAGGGGTATACAGAATTGCTGGCGGCCGGGGCGGTCGGCCAGATCACCGATATGCAGTCTAACTTCCTGAACACGATCCGCTCGAACGTTGAACGCATGTCCACCCTGGTGTCTGACCTGAACGACAATTCCAAGATCGAAGCCGGACGCCTGCGCCTGGATTACAAAGCTGTGAGCGTAGCCGACGTGGTGGATGAAACCCTGCGCTCGACCAAACGCCAGTTCGAAGATAAAAAACAGACCATTGACGTTGAGGTGCCTGCCCAACTCCCGGCTGTGTGGGCCGACCGGACGCGCGTCGCCCAAGTGCTGGTCAACCTGGTGAGCAATGCCTACAAATATACGCCCGAGGGTGGCGTGATCACAGTCGGCGCCGAAGCTGCTCCCAACCAATGGGATTCCGCGGGAGCAGCACGCGTGGTTCACCTATGGGTACGGGATAACGGTATTGGCATCAGCCCTGAGGACCAGGCCAAGATCTTCCAAAAATTCTTCCGCTCCGATGATTCGAAAGCCCGCGAAGCGCCCGGCACAGGATTGGGGCTTAACATTACCAAAAGCCTGGTGGAAATGCAGGGTGGACGTATTTGGTTCGAGAGTGTGTACCGGAATGGCACCACCTTCCATTTCACTGTCCCCGTCGCGGAAGGATAACGATCATGAGTCTTCTCGTAGCAGTCGGACATGCACAGGAGTTGGATGGGCGTGAAGCGGGCCTGCAGGCCGCGCACCAGGCGCTCAATCACCTCGGCGCGGCGGCGCCCACTTTGGGAATTATTATTGCATCCCATCAATATCAGGCGCGTGAAGTCGCCAGCGGCATTTCAAGTTTGCTTGGTGATATTCCCACTATTGGTTTTAGTTCCCCGGCTGGTTTAACTTCGGAGGGATTGCACTCCCATTCGGTGGTGGTCGCATTGTTGAGCGGTGACTTCCAGGCCGAGACCCATTGGATGCCCGGCTACGCTCAATCCGGACGAGAAACTGCTTCCCATTTAATGCAGGTAACCGCCGCCCACACCGAATCCCAATCCATGCTCTTCTTTGCAGATGGTTTCAACGGCGATGCCGAACAGTTATGCAATGCTTTTCCAGCCGATTCCATTCAAATGGCAGGTGCACTCTCCAGCGGAGACCTGCACACCGGTAATACCTATCAGATTGCCGGCATCCAGACCGGCTCTGGCGCATTAGCCGCTGCCTTGTTGCGCGGAAATATCCGGCTGGGCATCGGCTACGACCACGGTTGGGATCCAATCGGCAGCCAGTTCCGGGTTACGCGCTCGCGCGGTTTCTGGCTGCGCACGTTGGATGGCCGGCCGGCTTCGGAAACGTTCGCACAGTTATTTGGATACCCGGCTCGTGACTGGGCCTTCCCGCCTCTTAGCCATCTGGCGCGCTTATATCCACTCGGTGTAGAACAGGGAGACCGTTTGATCGTCCGTTCACCGATCCGCGTCGAAGCAGATGGCAGTTTCCGCATGAACGCTGCGGTACGGGATGGCATTGACACGTATCTCCTGGTTGGCAGCCGCGCCTCCTGCGAGAAAGCCGCCCAACGGGCGACCCAACAAGCCTTGCTCGGACTCGGTGATGCGAAGCCGGCTTTTGCACTCATACTGGTGGATGTGGCCTGGCAGATGTTGCTCAAGGCCAATCCCGGCGCTGAGATCACCGCAGTGCAGGATATCCTCGGGCCGCAGGTTCCTGTAGCTGGCGGGTATACCCTTGGCCAGGTGATTCCAGGCAAGGAAACTCCGCCGCACTTTTTGAACCAGCACATGGTTGTCATTGTATTTGGCGAAGAATAACCTGCGAATCAAAATCCGGCCCAAAGAGCCGGATTTTTTTGATGAAGAAGTCAAGCATCCAAAAGTTTTACAAACTTTTGGATTCAGATTTTTCAGGCAGGAGTCTCTACCTTTGGCAATTTTTCCATGGCAGCGGTAACAGCCTCAGCCGGATAATCAAAGTCTTCGAGTTTTCCACTCAAGTAAGCCTCATAGGCGGACATGTCGAAGTTGCCGTGACCCGACAGGTTGAACAGGATCACACGCTTCTCGCCCTTGTCCTTCGCCTCCAGCGCCTCGTCAATCGCAACGCGGATGGCGTGCGCCGACTCGGGTGCAGGGACAATCCCCTCCGCACGCGCGAACTGTACCGCGGCTTCGAACGTGGCAATTTGCCTGACTGCCACTGCTTCGATATAACCCGCGTCATACAGCGCGCAGATGCTGGGCGCCATGCCGTGATAGCGCAATCCGCCCGCGTGGATGGAGGGCGGGACAAAGTCGTGGCCGAGCGTGTACATCTTGACCACAGGCGCCATCTTTGCAGTATCACCATAATCAAAGGTATACACTCCTTTGGTCAAAGAGGGAGTGGCCGTCGGCTCGACAGCCATCAGGCGGGTACGCTTGCCATTCTTCAAGTTCTCGCGCAGGAAGGGATAGGCAATGCCCGCGAAGTTTGATCCACCGCCTACGCAGCCGATGACCACATCGGGATATTCACCCGCCAGGTCCATCTGCTTGAGCGCTTCCTCGCCAATCACAGTTTGGTGCATCAACACGTGGTTCAAGACCGAGCCGAGACTGTACTTCTTCGCGCCACCGGATGTCGCCGCGACTTCCACAGCCTCTGAGATCGCGATCCCAAGGGAACCGGGGTTGTTCGCGTTTTCGGCCAGCACGGAGCGGCCATAGTTGGTGCGGTCGGTGGGACTGGCAAAGACCTGTGCTCCGTAGGTTTCCATCAAGTTGCGGCGGTAGGGTTTCTGCTGGTATGAGACTTTGACCATATACACTTCCAGGTCCAGCCCGAACATGTTACAGGCCAATGCGAGCGCCGAACCCCACTGACCGGCGCCGGTCTCAGTGGTGAGGGCTTTGGTGCCAGCCGCTTTGTTGTAGAACGCCTGCGGGATGGCAGTGTTTGGCTTGTGGCTTCCGGCCGGGGAAACACCCTCGTACTTGTAGTAAATGTGTGCGGGAGTGCCGAGCGCTTTTTCCAGGCGACGGGCGCGCAGGAGCGGGGTGGGACGATATAGCTTATAGATCTCACGCACTTCCTCCGGGATCTCGATATAACGTTCGGTCGAGATCTCTTGCAGGATCAATTCCATCGGGAAGAGCACGGACAAAAAGTCGGGGGTGACCGGCTCCAGGGTACCAGGATGCAGCACCGGGGTCGGCGGGACCGGGCTGTCTGCATTGATGTTGTACCAGAACTTTGGCAGGTCGGTTTCGTTAAGGTTGAAACGGGTTTGGTCAGACATGGGAATCTCCTTCAAAGAATTCTT
>JAKANW010000253.1 GCA_021823555.1 Chloroflexota bacterium | reverse complement strand
GCCGATTGGCGCGTTGGGAGGGATTCTTGCCTCCGTCCGGCCAGATGACTTGGCCGCGCACGTCATCAAGGCCATTCTGGAACGGAACCAATTCGACCCTGCACTGGTCGAGGAAGTGTTCTTTGGCTGCGCCAACCAAGCGGGAGAAGATAACCGCAACGTGGCGCGCATGGCCGCCTTACTGGCTGGCCTGCCCGTGGAAGTGGGCGGCGTGACCGTAAACCGGCTGTGTGCCTCGGGCTTGAACGCGGTCAATATGGCGGCGCGGGCCATCAAGGCGGGGGAAGGCGATCTGTACATCGCAGGCGGCGTCGAATCCATGAGCCGCGCACCGTATTCGCTTCCCAAAGCCGAGACGGGCTTTTCGTTCGGCAACCTCACCGCCTGGGACACGGCCCTGGGCTGGCGCTATCCAAATCCCATGATGAAGGAAAAGTATGGCACCGACTCGATGGGTGAGACCGCTGAGAACATCGCCGCGGAACGTCCGGGGTTGACGCGCGAACTGCAAGACAAATTCGCTCTGCGTTCCAACCAGCTCGCCGTGGCCGCCATTGACTCGGGCCGCTTTGCCCGGGAGATCGTGCCGGTGTCCATCCCGCAGAAAAAAGGTGACCCGAAAATCGTGAGCACGGATGAACGCCCGCGCCGCGACACATCCATGGAATCGCTTGGCAGGTTGAAACCCGCGTTTAAAAAAGATGGAACCGTAACCGCGGGAAACTCGTCTGGTTTGAATGACGGCGCGGCCGCGTTGTTGGTGATGAGTGAAGAAAGGGCCAAGTCGCTCAATCTCAAGCCGCTGGCAAGGGTGGTGACATCCGCCTCGGCCGGAGTCCCGCCGCGTGTGATGGGATACGGCCCCATCCCGGCTACGCGGAAAGCTCTTGCCCGCGCTGGTTTGACCATCAACGATATCGGCCTGATGGAACTCAACGAAGCTTTTGCTGTCCAGTCTCTGGCGGTGATCGAGGATCTCGGCATCGACCCGGAACTCGTCAACGTGAACGGCGGCGCGATCGCCCTTGGGCACCCGCTCGGGTGCTCAGGTGCGCGTATTGCCACCACCCTGCTCCACGAAATGCGCCTGCGCGCTGAATCGGGTAAGCCGATCAAACATGGCATTGCCGCTTTGTGCGTCGGCGTTGGTCAGGGCGAAGCGACCGTCTTCGAATGGATCGGATAATCACGACTGTTGAACGTTGAATGGAGACGTTCAACGTTCAGGAGTCTGCATGAAAAAATTTTTTCTCGTTTGTACCCTGCTCGTTTTTCTTAGCGCCTGCGCCACACCGACGCCGCTGGCGCCGCTCCCGTCGCCTGTGCCGCCCACGCCTACCGAAACAGCGCCTGATGCGGGACAGGCGCCGGTAACTTCCCCGCAATTGACCCAATTCCACTTCGTCAACGAAAACGACGGCTGGGCCACCACCCAGGCGATGATACTCCGCACGCACGATGGTGGTCGGACCTGGGTCAACGCCACGCCGCAGGTGAATGCGCAGTTCGGATACATCTCCGCCGTATTCCTCGACGCACAAACCGCGTGGGCGCTCCTGCCGGTCAACTACTTCGATTCCGGCACGCTCTATCAAACCAGTGACGGCGGCCTCACCTGGAAATCCATCGCCGTCCCGTTTGCGGCGGCCAGCTTGCAAGTGCTTGACGCCCACACGGCCATTGCCATGGCGGGTCTCGGCGCAGGTGCGGGGTCACAAGCCGTCGCGTTTTACAAATCCACCGACGCGGGCCAAACTTGGACGCGCCTCTTCGTCAACGATCCCACTGTCACCGGCTCGAGCAACAGCCTGCCGCTCGGCGGCGACAAAGGCGGCTTTGCCTTCAACAACGCGCAGAGCGGCTGGGTGGGCGGCAGTATCCCCGTTGACAACGAAATTTATCTCTACCACACCCAAGACGGCGGCGCCACCTGGAACCAATTCCCGCTCGCCCTCCCGCCCGGCTACGAAACCGCCCAAACCGGTAACGCAGGCCCGATCTTCTTCTCGGCCAGCGAGGGCATCCTGCCGGTGAATTTCGTCATGCCCAGCGAGCCGGATGGATTGAGCGTCTTCTATCACACCACCGACGGCGGCCAAACTTGGACGCCCGGCCAGGTGATCCACGGCGGACGCCCCTACGATTTCCGCTCCTTCCGTGATGGAGTGGCGTGGAGCGGTTCGCAGTTTTACTTCACCAGCGACTCCGGCCAAACCTGGGGCGCGGTCCAGTCGAACGTGGATTTTTCCAACACCATCGTTTCATTCCAGTTCGTCAACGCGCTGGTGGGCTGGGTGCTTGCCGACCAATCCAACAGCCAGCCGACCCTCTACCAAACCACCGATGGCGGCGCGACCTGGACCGCTCTCATTCCATAGGAGATGACCATGCGCGCTGTACGCCTCATTTTGCTCCTCCCGCTTCTTTTCATAACCCAGGCCTGCTCCGCCGCCTCGGCCTTTCTGCCCACCCCCACGCCGACTCTCGTTCCCTCCCCAACCCCGGCTGTGACCTCCATCCCACCGTTGACCGTGGAACAGCTCAAGAACGCCGAGTACACCCTCACCGGCTCTGACAATTCCTCGCACTCATATCAACTTGTAAATGGGGAATATAAAAAAGGCGGTGATCCCACCGCGCCCGATTACGCCGATATCACCCTGCTGGACTTTTTCCCCATCGGCGACCTAAATGGCGATGGCGCAGCGGACGCGGCGGTATTGCTCGCGGCCAATTATGGCGGATCGGGCGTCTTCGTTTCGGTGGCGGCGGTGCTTAACAACAATGGTCAGCCCCATCACGTGGCATCCACCATCGTGGACGACCGCCCGAAAATCAACAAACTTGAAATTCAAAACGGCGCCATCTTCCTCGACGCGGTCGTGCATGGCCCCAACGATCCGATGTGTTGTCCGGCTGTGCCGGTCACGCGTACGTATAAGCTGATCGGTCCCTCGCTCGTGATGGTGAACGCCACCTCCCAAACCCCGGATGGACAGTCACGCGCCATCACGATTGATCAGCCGCTCTCCGGTGCGGATGCCAGCGGCGCGCTCACCATTACCGGCAAAGTCACCATTGCACCGTTCGAGAACACCCTGCACATGCGCACCTACAATAAACAGGGCAACGAATTGACCTCCGGTCCTGTCATGGTTGCGGCGGCCAATCCCGGCGCGCCAGGCACATTCTCGTTCACTCTCGACCTGAGTGCGTTTCCGCCGGGCCGCATGTACATCGAGATTGCCGACCTGAGCGCGGCCGACGGTTCCATCATGGCTCTGGCTTCGGTGGAAGTTAATGTGAGATAATCTCTGCTGTTGGACTCCGAAGTCTGATGATTTCGAGGAATGGTTTTTAGTATAGACGTTTCGTTCATCTTTAGTATAGGAGATTTCCCATGCCCCACCTTGTCCGTGATTGGATGTCCAAACCCGTGATCGTTGTCGACCCCGACTCGAGCGTCTCGTACGCCATGACGCTTATGCGCCGCCGCAATATCCACAGCGTGGTGGTGGACATCACCGAAAAGAATCCTGCCTATGGCATTCTCACCACCACCGATATCCGTGACAAGATCGTAGCCGCGGGCCGCAATCCTGCCGAGACGAGCGCGCGCGTCATCATGTCCGGCCCGATCGTTACCGCCCACCCCGATTGGACGTTGATGGAATGTTCGCAGGTGATGCAAAAATACAATTTCCATCACCTGCCTGTGGCTGACGAAAGCGGCGCGCTGATCGGCATGATCTCTGCCACCGATATTTTCATGGCGGTGGAGGAGCAAGGCTGGGAGGGGGAAGATTGATCCAGTGGCAAGTTGTAAATAACCCCAACACAAATCCCCTAGCCAAACGCAAGGGGATTTGTGCTGTTTGCGTAGACTGCGCTATTTTTCCATCGCTTGCATGGCGGCGTGTTTCATGTGTGCCAGCACGCCCATGAAGCCATTAATGCGCTGCTGCGTAATGGCTTCTTGCAAATTCATTGGCATGAAGAAATCTGCTGGCACGGCCAGCACCTCTTCGGGCTTGCAGCCGTTCAAACCGTTGGCGAGAATGGATGCCAACCCGCGTACGGTAGGGGATTGCGGCGGAATGTCGAAGTGAAAGACCAGCCCGCCATCGGACCCTTGCTCTGCAATCAAAAAGACGGGCGTCATGCACTCGGGCACAGACTCCATCTTCTCGCGCTCGGCTTGGAAACGCTCCGGCAGCGGCGGGAAGGATTCCGCGTAGGCGATCAGCATTTCCACCTTTTCTTCGCGCGTCATGCTGGCGAAGTCATCCACAATCTCTTGCAGTTTGGATGGTAAAGACATATATTCTCACGTGAGGCAGGTAGGGGCGAGTCGCCGACTCGTCCTTACTTCTCGATTGGTGCGTCCACCAGGTTGCCCCATTCGGTCCACGACCCATCATAGTTCCGAACCTTGGGATAACCCAGCAGGTACTTCAACACAAACCACGTCAACGAGGAACGCTCGCCAATGCGGCAATACGCGATGATCTCGCCATCCGGTTTGACACCTTTGCCTTCATACAACGCGCGCAACTCCTCGGCGGATTTGAAGGTGCTGTCCGCTTCATTGACGGCCATGCTCCACGGAATGCTGACCGCGCCGGGGATGTGTCCGCCGCGCGTAGCGCCCTCCTGCGGGTAATTGGGCATGTGCAGTAACTCGCCGGTGTACTCCTTCGGTGAGCGGACATCCACCAGCGGGCGCTGGGTCTCGATATATTGGAAGACGTCATCGCGGAAAGCGCGGATAGACTTGTCGGGCGCTTGGGCGTTGTACTTTGTTTTTGGATAGCTCGCTTCTTCCTTGACGAGGGGCCGCTTCTCCAATTCCCATTTGGTGCGCCCGCCGTTCATGATCTTCGCGTTCTTGTGCCCGTAGTACTCGAACAACCACAGAGCGTAACACGCGAACCAGTTGGACTTGTCACCGTAGAACACGACGGTGGTGTCGTTGGCGATGCCGAGGTTGGAGCAGAGTTGCTCGAATTGTTCCTTGGTCAAAAAGTCGCGGCGCAGCGGATGCTGGAGCGTGCTGAACCAGTCCACTTGCACTGCACCGGGGATGTGACCTACTTTGTAGAGCAGGGAATCCTCGTCCGATTCAACGATGCGGACGGAGGAGTCTTTCAAATGGTCGGCGACCCAATCGGTCTCGACCAGGTATTCCGGGTGAACGTAACTCGACATGTTGGCCTCCAATAATTTATATTTTTATTATAAAAATTATCTGAATTATGTCAAGGCTAAAATGCGTTAGGCTGGATACTATCTCGCCCTGCTTCTATTTTGCAGCAACGCGAAAACGACCGAGATTACCGCCAACCCGAGCGCCAGCCAAAGCCAAAAGGTGGAATCCGCTTGGGTGGACGGAGGCCGGCTCGCGGTGGGTGTGAGCGAGGCGGACGGGGTGGGGGAAAGGGTCGGCGCGGGGGTCGCGGCCGCGCCGGGAAGCGGTACGTTATTCAAATGGTAGAGGAAGGCGATCAACGCGCGGTATTCATCGTCGGTCAGCGAGCCGGGCGCTTCGGGCGGATGCGTGGCGCGCAGGAAAGCAAAGAGCGAG
>JAKANW010000252.1 GCA_021823555.1 Chloroflexota bacterium | reverse complement strand
CGACCGCTGCCGGTCAGTTCGCGATTGATCCGTCCTTCAATGGTGGATCGTTCGCGAACATCGTCGCCTCCGCGGATAAGTTCATTATGCGCTGTGACCCGAAGCAAATCACGTTCGACCTGGATACCACGAACGTGTACATCACGCAGGTGGAACTATACTTCCGCATCCGTGACAAACACTCGGAAGAAATCCCGGAATGGACATGGGGCGGGACCCTGAACACGAACGGCCTGTATCATTTCTGGATCACGGTGAAGGCTGAAGATATCAAGCCTGATCTGCGCAAGCAGCAGGGGTGGTACGATGTGGAATTCGTCGGGTTGAATAAACTGGGCCAGGTAGTGGATCGCACCAAGCAGATCAACGGTGTGCTCAGTTATGCGATTGACTGTAAATGAGATAACACTCGATTGATGCGTTGAGAGTCAAATGAATATGCTTCACCCCAAATTTAATCTCTCAATGCTTTAGCCACGAATTTCACAGATTGACGCAGATTTGGCCGACTCTATCCCGAAGAGTCGGCCAAATGTTTTTCGATTAATCCCCCGACCAATGGAAGCTAGGCTGCTTTGCGAACCTGCAAGCGTTCGCGTCCCCAGATCCACAAGGCACCCAGGCCGAACAGGATGACTGCAAAGTTGAGCAGCCAACTGAAGAAGCCCAGCGGCAGCAGCGGGAAGTTCAACAGGCCAACCACCAGCACGATCAGCGCCACACCGGTTACCATCGGCCAGACCTTATGTTCTGCCAGCGCGGGGTTGACCCGGCCCAGGAGCCACTTGCCGAGTGTCTCACCGACCACGATCTTGGTCAGGTAGGCAGTAGCCAGCACGAAGGCGATGGTCAAACCAACCAGGCTCAGGATTCCCAGCCAGATCACCGTAGCGCTCAAGCCTCCCAGGGTGAGGAAGCTGAACAAGATCCCACCTACGATCATGACCAGGATGACCGCCAACAGAGCGAAGAAGTAGGATGCCCAGGTGATCGCGCCCCAACCCAGGCTGGGCCACGGCTGCGACTGGACTTTCCCGGACAAGGCGTTCATGAACTTTGGGAACAGCCAGCCCAGCAACAAACCCAGCAGGATCAGGGTAACGAGGCTGCGCAGTAGACCCAGTGCCCATACACTGACCTGCCCTACTACGGTCTGTTCGTGCCGTGCTGTACTTTCATTCGCTTGAATCGCGATACGGGTCACTTTACCGGCTACTGTGCCGCTTGGGATGGGCAGATCCACCGAACTGGAGTATTCCAGGTTGCCAGCAATTTTGGCATTGTCCGCGACCACCAGGCCGGGCGTCACGGATGGGATGGAAATTGGGATGTTCGTCATATACATGGACATGGGCGGGTTGGATTGATTTTCCGCGCTCGCGTCTACATAGGCTTTCACATTGCCGCCAACGGAACCATCTACCTCGAGCGCATTCGTTCCGGCTAACACATTTCTGCCCACATCTCCCGCCATCAGGGCTTGGGCGCTGCCCACCACCACGTCCCTGCCCACCGTGCTGCTCGATTTGGTCTCGAGGCTGGCGCCTGCGGCAATCAAGTCGCTGCCGATCTGGGCATTCCCACCGACTTGCAGAGCCTGGCCTGCCATTCGGACAGCGCCTGTGACCGTGCCGTTGATGACAACAGTTTGGCCTGCTGCCATTAAATCCCCTTCCACTATGCCATTGATGGTGATGGCCTGCGCCATTACGAGCACGTCTCCTTTGACCGTGCCATTCAGGGTAAAGGTCTGGGCTGAAACGTACAAGTCATCGTTGATGACTTCGCCCTTTTGAATGGTGATATCCTGTCCAGTGCGGCCGTCAAAGGCGTAGGCCGGCGTTGCGAAGGTGAGGGTGAACAATGCCAGCATGGCAAGGACGGATAGAAGTTTGGATACGCGTTTCATGGAACCTCCTCGAAAAATGAAAACGGCTTCTGCAACTATTTACGTGGATATGTGCAAAAAGTCGCAAATCATTAGGGTGTATTTCATTTGGGTTGGAACCGTCCCGAAGGTTGGTTGGAAAAGGCCAAAATCGGCTCAAGTTCAACCTTCGGGACGTTGCCCTCAACTGGTTTGAAACACACAAACCATTAGAGAATGCTTTTTTCAGGAGGGCCTTCGCCTCGTGCGAGTCCGGCGCGTGATCCCTTCGAGGAGCAAACGCGCTGCCTCGTCTTTTCCCGCTTCGAGTGCTATATCAACAGGCAATTTGCCATCGTCGCTGCGGACATCCAGGTTCGCGCCGCCGTATAACAAAGTGCGGATCATCTCCGGGTCCCCGTTCTGAGCTGCGGTGTGCAGGGGGGTATAACCGTTCTGCTCTCGGCTGTCCGGGTCAGCGTTATGAAAGAGTAACAGGCGTACGATATCGTTATGTCCTGCTGCGGCCGCGGAGTGCAAAGGTGTGGCATGCAAAGGATTCTGGGAGGGAGAATTAACCGCTGCGCCAGCTTTGAGCAAATACTCGGCGGTTTCCTGATGACCGAAGAAACAAGCCAGCCCAAGCGGCTGAAAGCCATCTGCCGTCCAGGCATTGACTAACCCAGGATCGTGCGCCAGCAAGCGGACAATGTGACTTGTCCTGCCAGTGGCAGCGGCTTCGAAGATCGTCAGGGTGACGGTTTTGTCGGCCAGGAAATTGGCCAGGTTCGGTTCGTTGTGGTAGGCAGCAACCAGCACCGGGCTGAGGCCATTCTCCTTGGCGTGGACCAGGCTCGGGTCCAGTTCGAGGCGATGTTTTACTTCGTCAAGATTGCCCTGCTTGATCGCCTCAAAAAACTCCGTCTGCATGGCTGTTGCTCGTTCCTGTGATTCAAATGACGGGTTTACCGTTTTTGTAGAAGAGTTCGTCGTCCACTTTAACTTCGGAGTCGGCCATGTCACACAACATATCCCAGTGCAGGCCCGATTCGTTGTGGCCGCCGGCCTCGGGGAAACCCAGGCCGAGGGCGAGATGGATGGTGCCGCCTATCTTTTCGTCGAAGAGCATGTTTTTGGTGAAACTGGTAATGCCGTAATTGGTGCCGATACCCCATTCGCCCAGGTAACGCGCACCGGCGTCGCTGTCGAGTTGGGCGGTCAGCAGTTCCTGATTTTTAGCTGCTTTCTCTTTGACAACTTTGCCGTTCTCGAACCACAGCTCGATGTCTTCCACTTCCTGGCCATCGTAGATGGCGGGATATTTGAAGCGCACCCAGCCGCTGGCCGATTCCTCGACCGGGCTGGTGAAAACTTCGCCGTCCGGGAAGTTTTCAGTTCCGGCGCAGGGGATGAAGGTGCGGCCACCAATTGACAAGCTCAGGTCAATGTTGGCGCCCTTGAGCGCAACTTGTTTGCGATCCTTCATCCAATCCACGATTTTCTGCTGCCTGAGGGCTTCCGCCTTCCAGAAGGCTACCGGGTTATCTTCGTTCAACATACCCGCGCCGTAGACGAACTCGCGGTAATCGCTCAGGCTCATGTTGGCATCCTGAGCCATGGCCTCTGTGGGATAAACGGTCAGGCACCAGGTCATTTCCTTGCGGGCAATGCGATCAGTGAAGATCTTGAACAGGGTGGCGTTGGCTTTGCGCTGGCGGGCGAGCCGTCTCGGATCCACTCCGGCCAGTTCGCGTGTGTTGGCTTCGGCCTCGATCACCATGCGGGAGTCGAATGTCTTGTAGATCAACTCACGCACTGGGAGGATGAAATCCAATTGTTCGTCGGACGCGTTTTTAAGAAACACCTCACCCGCGCCTGGAATGGCGTTGAGCGTGAATACGTGCGCCCCGGCTTTTACGGCCTCTTCAATAAAGGCCAGGGAGAGTTCATCAGCCAGCGGCGAAGTCTGCAAGACCACCTGCTGCCCGGGTTTAAGCTCGAGCGAATAATGGACCAGAACTTTAGCGAGCTTCGTGACGCGAGGATCGGGCATGGGTCATCCTTTTGAAACGAATATGTAGTGAAGTCATTATACAACTGCGAACGATGGTTTTTCAACGTGTCTTTAATCACGAAAGCTGGCAGGGATTTGCCCTGCCAGCCAACTGGATGCCTTCCTTCTAACAGGCTATTCCCCGATGATCTTTATCAGCACGCGTTTCCTCCGCCTCCCGTCGAACTCCCCGTAGAAGATTTGCTCCCACGGGCCGAGATCCAGGCGGCCCTCCGTGACTGCCACGACGGCCTCGCGTCCCATTACCTGGCGTTTGAGATGCGCGTCGGCGTTATCTTCGCCGGTGTCATTGTGGCGGTATTGATGGATGGGTTCGTGGGGGGCCAGGCCTTCCAACCACTTTTCGTAATCCTGGTGCAGGCCGGATTCGTCGTCGTTGATGAAGACTGAGGCTGTGATGTGCATGGCGTTCACAAGAAGCAGCCCTTCCCGGATCCCGCTCTCGCGCAGGGATTCCTCCACCTGCGGGGTGATGTTGACAAAGCCTCTTCGAGTGGGAAGGTTGAACCAGAGTTCTTTGCGGTAGGATTTCATAATCTTCTTTTGTTGTGGTATCAAGTGTCCATGAAATTTTACCTGAGAAATTTCGATTGCCTGTAGTCAATCGCCGCTAATACCCTCGCAGCGAGATAGGCGTTACCCTGCCCGTTTCAGGACATCCAGCGCGGCGGTGTAAACCAATTCGAGCGAACGCAAAATCTCATCCAATCGGTTGGGCGCTTGCCAGCAAAGATCCGCCAGCATGTCCATGCCGATTACCACCGAGGCGGTTTTGATCCTGCGCACCTGTCCCACTGTGAACAAACCGGCTGTTTCCATGAATCAATCTCTTGGTTTGAACTGGCCTGGCAATCTCTTACCGGCGATGAAAGGCGCAAGCGTAGTCCAACTTGCAGATGGGACGCGCTGGCTGCATGTCTATGGGACACTGCCTCACCCGAACATTCTCGGCGGTTTTGGGCTGGTGCTGCTCGCTTCACCTCTGACCCTTTTTCTGCTCCCGTCAAAATGGCGCATCCTGCCCCGGCCAGGGCGGTGGCTCCGGCGATCACGCGGCCCTGTCCACAATGCGGCCATCTGCTTCAGGAGGACTTCGTCTTCTGCCCGAATTGCGGCACGGAAGTGCTGACCGCCTGCCCATCCTGCCACCGCGCCGTGCAAGCCGATTGGACGCGCTGCGCATACTGCGGTGCCGACCTGCTGGCCGGGAAAACAGATAGTTCCATCCATTCACAACACCAACACAAGGAGTAATATCATGAGTTTCTTAAGCAGACTCAAAGCCATCTTCGGGGCAAAAGTCAATCAGGCGCTGGATGAAATCGAAGACCCGCGCGCCAGCCTAGATTACAGCCTGACGCGCCTGCAGGCCAGCCTGCGTCAGATCAGTGACAGCCTGGTGGAGGTCTCCACCGCCCGCCGCACGCTGGAGTCCCAGCGGGGTCAGGCCCAGAAAGCCATTGACCAGGCTGAGGAGCAGGCACGATAGGCCGTCCGCCTCGGACGCGAAGACCTGCGACGCGCGCCCTGGAACGCAAGGCCCTTGCCCAGGAACGGCTGAATTCGCTCAACGCCAACATCGAGGCGCTCGACGCCCAGGTGGAGAACCTCAAGACCAGCCAGGCCAACATGCGGCAGAAGATC
>JAKANW010000251.1 GCA_021823555.1 Chloroflexota bacterium | reverse complement strand
CCCTTGCCCCAATCCCCATAGTTGAGATGCTCGAACTTCACTCCATAGCCGGTCGAGCCGCGGTAGTTCGGAGCAATGAACGTATACCCCTTGGCTACCAGGTACTGCGCCAGCACATCGAACTCGGCGGCATACAGTGAGGAAGGCCCGCCGTGCGGGTGAAGGATAGCCGCGCCGTTGGGTTTGTGCGGCTTGAACAGGAAGGCTGGAATCTCCAACCCGTCGAAACTTTTATATGTCACGCGCTCGGGTGTGACCAAATGATTCTTCGCCAGGGCGGGGGATTGTGAGAAAGTCAATTGTGTAACCTGCTTATTGGCGATCTCAATGCGATAGATGTCGGGCGGCAGTGTGGGGGATTCGTACTCAAACGTGAGCGATTTGCCATTGGAAGTCCAATAGGGTCTGGAATGGAATCCCAGTCCGCTTCGCAAATCGGACACGCGGCCTGTTTCCGCCTCGACGAGGACCAGGTCGAAGGAGGCGTCCCGATTAAGGGTCGCGGCAATGGACGCGCCGTCCGGCGACCAAGCGATATCTGAAATATCGTAACCTTCCTTTGTTACCTGGTGCGGACCCTCGCCATTGGGTTTCGCCAGCCACAAGTCGTTGCGGCCCGCCTCCTGTGAGATGAAAGCGATCCATTTTCCATCCGGCGACCAGCGCGGCATCCACATGCGCACTTTGGGCAGTCCACGGACAAGTCTGGTCTCGCTACTGGCCAGGTCAATCAGGCGGATGTCGAGGCGGTTAAGGTCATCGAACGGACGATAGACAAAAGCTACATATTTCCCATCGGGAGAAGGTTGCGCGTCCCAGTGATCGCCGCCTGAGTCAATGGTCAGGGCGCGCGGCCAGGAACCCTCGCAGTCGGTCAGGACAAGTTGATCGGCATCCTCGCGTTCCACGCCGACGATCAAGCCATGCGAGTCGGGCATCCATTTTGGAGCAAAGGCAGAGGCTGTAAAGCCGGTGACCTTTTTAGGCAAGCCTCCCGAGGCCGGGACAACGTGAACATGCCCCTTCATTGTGAAGGCGATCCACTTTGAATCCGGTGACCATTGCGGGACCTCATCATCCCAGTAGGCCACCAGGCCGCGTTCGGTGCTGATCCGGCTGGGCCAACCTCCATTTAACGGGAGCAGGTATACGTCTGAGAGAGATTCGGAATCCTTGATAAAGGCGATGGCCTGCCCATCGGGAGAAAGGTTGTGACTGCGAATCCGCTCGAGGGAGGTAATCAAGGAGAGGCTCCAACCTTCGGGCGGCTTGAGGTCCGGCCGGGAAAGGGAGGGCCAGCCATGGCGTTCGTATTTTTCGGTCAGTTTGACGGGTTTATCCATGTTTGTTTATCCTGGTTTAAGTATAACAAGAAACAACGAAAATCTCTTTCCCTAAACTTGAATTTACAGTACAATGCGCTCAAGGACTTTCTTTTGAAGCGTCATAAACAGCGCCCTAATTTTTCCAAAGTTAAAACTGGTCCCATCGCGCGTCAGGACAGGTTTCTGTTCTGGCGCGTGTCTTTTTGTGACGCTCCGACCATTCGCAAAAAGGAGGAAGGATGAAACAAAGACTTTTGTATGTTTTGGTCGCCGCCGCGCTTATACTCACGGCGTGTGGAGGAGCCGCGACCCCGCAGGCTTCCAATGCGACCCAACCCCCGGCGGCTACCCAGGCCCCGGCTGCTACACCGGCTGCTACAAGCGCACCAGTCGTTTTACATGAGGGCTGGACGGAAAACCCGGATACGTTGAATCCGGCTTATGCCTTCCTGACCCAATCGTACACCATCTTCGATCTGGTCTACAGCACACTGACCACCGAAGCGCCCGATGGGAAGTATGAGGGCGGATTGGCAAAGGATTGGTCAGTTGCTGCGGACGGCTTGACGTGGACAATTCATCTGAAGAGCGGCATCAAATGGCACAACGGCGAAACCTTCAAGGCCAGTGACATGGTTTGGGCCATCAACGCTATCATGCAAAACCCGGATGGATGGTCCACATCCTCGAACTACGTTAATGGCTTCAAGGAAGTTACTGCTCCGGATGACGCGACGGTCCAGATCGTGACCGAATATCCGATTGCCAACATGGAATATCGCCTTTCCTTCCTGTACGCGGTCTATCCTCCCGATTTCCAGAAGTTCACATCCGCCCAGGACTTGCAGAACTTCAACAACTTCGATGCCATCGGCACGGGGCCGTTCAAGATCAACACCTTTGACAAAGATAAGGGGATTTTGATCCTGGACGCCAACAAGGATTATTTCGATGGCGCGCCCACCCTCGACCAGATCATCTTCCAAAAGTTCGACAATGCGGATGCCATGATCCAGGCCCTCAAGGTCGGCGATATTGACCTGGTCAGCGAGGTGCCTGCCAGCGCCTTCCAGACCGTCCAAGGCTTCCAAAACGTCAAGGCCGTGGATGAAAATGGCCGTTACTTTAACGAGCTGATCATCAATTCGGTTGACCCGAAGAACAACCCTGCGCCGAAGCGCAACCCTGCTCTGGAAGATCCACAAGTGCGCCTGGCCCTGGCAACTGCCATCAACAAGAAGGACCTGGTGGATATTGTATTGCAGGGACTGGGTTCGCCTGGCGATACAATTGTCCCGCCGACCCTGGGCGGCGGTTTCTGGCACGACCCAAATATCAAGGATGTCCCATTCGACATTCAACAGGCAAACAAGATCCTGGAGGATGCCGGGTATAAAATGGGTTCGGATGGTGTGCGCGCCAAAGGGAACGTTCGCCTCGAATTCCGCCTACAATTCCCATCCTCCAACCCGGTATATCCTCGTATTGCAGATATGCTGGCAGGCTGGTTCAAACAGATTGGTGTCAAGGCCAACGTGGAAGCGGTCGATTCCGACAGCCTGACGGCTGCCATTACCCCGACGGGCGATTACGACCTGGTCATCTGGGGTTGGGGGCCGGATCCCGATCCGGACTTCATCCTGAGTGTGTTGACTACAGACCAGTTCGTCTCCGGCGGCTGGAGCGATAGCGGCTATCACAACCCGCAATACGACCAGTTGTACCTCGACCAACAGAAAGCCATTGACAAGAACGAGCGCCAGCGGATCATCTGGCAGATGCAGGAACTGGTCTTCAATGATCGTCCCTACATTGTGCTGTACTACGAGAAACTCCTGCAGGCGTATCGCTCAGACCGGTTCACTGGCTTCATCGAGTCTCCGCTGGGCATCGACATCATGCAGTCGCTCATGCAGGTGAAACCCATCCAATAATATCCCTTTCATCTTGCAAAGCCCCTCTTCCAAGCGATAACGGATTCCTGGAGCCGGAACCGGTACGCGTCAACAGTCAATGGGAGAGGGGCTTTGTTGAAGGGTCGAATCATGAGCCGCCGAGATTTTCTTCTTCGCAAGCTGGGATTTTCGTTATTGACCGTGCTGGTCGTGGTGGTGATCAACTTCGTGTTGTTTCGCATCCTGCCCGGCGACCCGGTGCGCGCCGTGATCGGACGCAACGTCCGCATCTCACCGGATGTCCAGCAGGCGCTGCGCGTCCAGTTCGGGCTTGATAAACCGGTCTTCCCGGACCAGTTCCTGGATACCCTCGGTCAATGGGCGCAGGGCAACCTGGGTATTTCATGGTCACAGCGCCAGCCGGTGAAGGATATCCTGCTTGCAAAACTTTGGAATACTTTATTATTGATCGGCCTCGGGCAGCTCCTGTCCATTATCCTGGGCGTGGTGCTGGGACTGCTGGCAGGCTGGAAACGAAAGACGCCCATAGATGTGGGTGCCTTGACATTTTCCCTGATCGCGTGGGCCACGCCCACCTTTTGGCTCGGCATTATTTTGCTGGCGGCCGGCAGCACCTGGCTCGGACTTCCCACCGGGGGCATTGTCAGCCCGGCCAACGTCAGCAAGCCGCTATATACAGTTATCCCGGATCTGGCGCGCCATCTGGCGCTACCCACCTTGACGCTCACCATTCTCTATCTTGGCGAGTACATGCTCATTATGCGTTCATCCATTCTCGAGGTGCTCAGCGAAGATTACATCCTGACCGCCAAAGCCAAGGGCATGAGTCACTGGCAGGTGCTCATGCGCCATGCCCTCAAGAATGCCATGCTCCCGATCGTCACGCTGATCGCGCTTAACCTCGGCTTCACCGTTTCGGGCGCGATCTATATCGAAGCTGTGTTTTCTTATGACGGCCTCGGCAAGCTCTTCCAGGATGCCCTGACCAAACAGGATTATCCGCTCTTGCAGGGCGCTTTCCTCCTGCTGGCCGTCAGTGTTATCCTGGCGAATATGATCGCGGATGTGCTGTACACGTACCTCGATCCGCGCGTGAAGGCGAACTGATTATTCGACATGAACGAAAACTGGCCTCTCTTCAAACGCAATTTGCAGGATTTTTGGCGGACCTTCAGCCGCAATAAACTTGGACTCCTGGGCGGCTTTCTCCTGCTGACCGCCATCATCGTCGCGATCTTTGCCCCTGTGCTGACGCCTCACCAGCCGACCGATGTAATCCGCGATGCCAGCGGGCGTGGGCTGACCTTTGCCCCGCCGACGGTCCATCCGCCCCTGGGCACGGACGACGCCGGCCGCGACATCTGGACGGAGCTGATCTACGGGGCGCGCATCTCGCTGATGGTTGGCTTCCTGGCTGGCTTCATTGCCATGTTCGTTGGCAGCCTGTTTGGGATCGTAGCCGGTTACTTCGGCGGCTGGGTGGATAACCTGCTCATGCGCGCCACCGACGTTTTGCTGGTCATCCCGGACCTGCCTTTGCTGCTGGTGTTGGTGGCCACCCTGCGGCAGATGGACCTGCACGTTTCGCCGCTGTTCATCCTGGTGCTGGTCATCGGTCTGCTATATTGGACCAGCACGGCGCGCCTGATCCGCTCACAGGTGCTGACCATCAAGGAGCGCCAGTTCGTAGCGCGGGCGCGCGCCATCGGTGCGGGACACGCTCATATCATCCGCAAACATATCCTGCCGCAGATCATGCCGTTGATCGTAGCCAATACGGTGCTGATCATCTCCACAGCCATCCTGGTTGAGTCGGGGCTGGCCTTCCTTGGCCTGGGCGACCCAACCCAGCCTTCGTGGGGCACGATGCTCAACTTTGCCTTCGACCGCAACGCAGTGACCAATGGCGCCTGGTGGTTCTACCTGCCGCCCGGGCTGGCCATTGTGTGGGTCTCACTCGGCTGTGTGCTGCTGGGCAATGTGCTGGAGGAAATGCTCAACCCGCGCTTAACGGCGCATCACCTCGAGGGCGAAGAAAACATGATCGCGGTGCCAGGCAAAGGGTCGGGTGTGGAAGCGGCGGAGAGGAGCGCCCAATGAGCGAGAAGAAACCTTTGCTTAGCGTCCGCTCCCTGACCACGGACTTTATCCTGCCGGGCGGGAAAGTTGCGCGTGCGTTGGAGGATGTCTCTTTTGACGTGCTGTCCGGTCAGACCGTTGGATTGGTCGGTGAATCGGGCTGCGGCAAGACCACCACCCTGATGTCGGTCATGCGGCTGCTGCCCTCCAATGGGCGCATCACGAACGGACGCGTCCTGTTCGACGGCACGGACCTGCTTTCCCTGAGCGAG
>JAKANW010000250.1 GCA_021823555.1 Chloroflexota bacterium | reverse complement strand
GGCAATCCCTGCTCAAGATGCCGAAAACTGCCACGACGACTGATATGCGCACGGAGGCTGAACAGCACATCAAAGACCTTTCCACACCTACGGTCACTCCGACAAAGACACCCACTCCTACCATTGGTGCCAGGACGCGCACGCCTACACCGACCAATACGCCCACTCCGAAGGGCGGGGCAAAGACTCCTACTCCAACACCTACTTTGCAAACGCCGACTGCCACTCGCACGCCAACTCCATAATTCGCGCACCTAACCTGTCGAAGCGATCGTTGAGTATCTCACCATCCGCAGGGACGCAGGCTGTGGCATACGGGCATTCCTTGCTAAAAGAATCTAAAGTTCAACCATGTATACCAAGCCTTCCGCCGGTTTACCTCCTTTTCAGCAGGGCGGTTTGGATTCGCTCTGTGGATTGTACAGCATCATCAATGCTGAAAGATTTATCAACCATTCCTCCGATGATGAGGCTCAGCAGTTGTTCGACGACGTGATTCACTTCCTGTCCCGCAAACGGCTCCTGGCGAAGCTCCTGATCGGCGGTGTCATCCACTCACAAATGCTGTTGATCCTGGATGAAGTAGTAGGAGCCCGTATCCCAAATCAGGAGGTCCCCTGGCGCGGCGTTGCCAACCCCGACCTGGATACCTTCTGGCGCTCCATGCAGGATTTTCTGGATGGTACGCCGGGGCGGGCGATTATCCTCGGCTTGAATGGTTTCCATGATCATTGGACGGTGATCGAAACGATCACAAATAGATCCATCAAGTTATATGACTCCGCCAGCATCCAGCGCCTGATACGTACTTCATGTACCACGTCTTATCCAACCAACAAGCGCTATCACCTGCTCCTGCCTGCTCAAACGTATTTCCTGTCGAACTAGCGGAGTCGACGCCGAAGGTCAGCGGCGAAACAAAGATGTGAGTAATCACCAAAATATATAGGGTAGAATTCAACGCGATATAATCCCCTTATGCCCATCCTGGATGCTCACACGCTGGATTTCTTCAGCCGCAGTCCCGAACAGACCCGCCGCGTAGGGATGCGCCTGGGCGCGGTGTTGCGGGCCGGGGATGTGGTCTGCTTGCGAGGCGATTTGGGCGCCGGCAAAACCACCTTCGTGCAGGGCGTGGCGCAAGGTTGGGGTTCGCTCGATTCTGTTTCCAGCCCGACCTTTATCCTGGTCAATATCTATCGCCGCGCAGATGGCGAGCAGCTCTTTCACATGGATGCCTACCGCCTCGACTCCGCCCCTGAAGCGGAAGAACTGGACCTTGACGCGATGCTGGCCAAGGGGGCCTTGATCATCGAATGGCCTGAGCGTGTGGAGAGCCTGATCCCGGCCGAACGAATGTGGCTGGAACTTGATTATGTGGCCGACGAACATCGTCAGATGCGTTTCCGGTCTACAGGGAAGCGCTATGATAGTTTGCTGGGTGAACTCCGCCATTCCATGTTTGGAGCTGCTTGATGCTGCTGGCAATTGACACTTCCACCGCGCAGACTGGGCTGGCTGTATACGATGGCGCGCAGGTATTGGGTGAATCAGTCTGGTACAGCCATCAGCATCACACCGTGGAACTGGCCCCGTCTCTCGCGGGACTTTTGGGCCGCTGCGGCGTGACGATGGACTCTGTCAGCGCTTTGGGCGTGGCCATCGGTCCCGGTTCGTTTACCAGCCTGCGCGTGGGACTGGCGTTCGCCAAGGGCCTGTCCCTGTCGCGCCGCCTGCCGCTGGTGGGCATTCCCACGCTGGATATTGTCGCCGCGGCGCAACCGGTAGCCGATATGCCCTTGATGGCGGTGCTGCAAGCCGGGCGCGGCAGACTGGCTGTCGGCTGGTATGAGGCCGCAGAAAACGGCTGGCAGGCCCAGGGTCCGGCAAGAATCGAGACGGCTGATTCGCTGGCCGACTCCATCCAGAATCCAACCATCGTTTGCGGCGAGTTAAATGCAGAGGAACGCCAGCGCCTAGCGCGTAAACGCGTCAACGTGGTGTTGGTCTCTGCGGCGCAGTCTGTCCGCCGTCCAGCTGTCCTGGCCGAACTGGCCTGGGCGCGCTGGCAGGCCGGGGCTGTGGATGATGCGGCTGCACTGGCTCCGGTTTATTTGCACGCGGTTGGGCTGCCACCAGAATGAACCTGCTGATCCGCAAGATGACCGAGCAGGATATGCCGGTCGTCCATGAAATTGACGTGTCCTCGTTTTCGCTGCCGTGGCCGGAGCGGTCCTTTTATTTTGAGATGACGGGCAACCCGGTTTCGCGTTGCTGGGTGGCCGAGCTGGACGGCCGCGTGGCGGCCATGATGGTGATCTGGATGATCGTGGACGAGGCTCACATTGCCACCATTGCCACCCATCCCGATTTTCGCCGGCAGGGGATTGCCAGCCAAATTTTGAAATACGGCCTGGATGCCGCTGTACGGGAGGGCGCGAAGCGGGCGTTTTTGGAAGTGCGCGCCGGCAATGATGCTGCAAAGGCCATGTATCGCCGCTTTGGTTTTGTGGAAGATGGACTCCGGCCCCACTACTACAAGGATAATGGCGAGGATGCCATCCTGATGACACTGGAATCATTGAAGGAATCGTTGAACGGCTAACGTTCAACGATCAACGGAGGCATGGAATGAGCGCTGAAGAAGCCTTAACACAGATCGCCAAGGAAGTATCGGTGTGCACCAGGTGCGCCTTGCACGCTTCACGCAAGAAGGCAGTGCCGGGTGAGGGACCGGCCCACGCCGAGATCATGTTCATTGGAGAAGGCCCCGGTTTCCACGAAAACGAGCAGGGACGTCCGTTCGTCGGGGCGGCGGGACAATTCCTCGACCAGTTGCTGGCGCAAGCAGGCGTGACGCGCTCCGATGTGTGGATCGGCAACGTGGTCAAGTGCCGCCCGCCCGGTAACCGCGATCCATTGCCGGAGGAGCTTTCTGCTTGCGACGCGTACCTGGAGCGGCAGATCGAGGCCATCAACCCCAGCATCATCGTCACGTTGGGGCGCTTCTCGATGGGAAAGTTCATGCCGGGGGCCAAGATCAGCGCCGTGCACGGGCAGATGCGAAAGGTAGGGAACCGATTCGTGATTGCCATGTTCCATCCTGCCGCTGCGTTGCACCAGGTGGCGCTCAAGCCTGCCATCCTGGCAGACTTTGCGAAACTGCCTGAGTTGTTAAAGCAGGCGCGTGCCAGTCTGGGCAAGACCGCGCCGGCGGCAAAGGTCGAGGCGGCGCCGAAGGAAGAACCGAAGCAATTAAGTTTATTTTGAACCAGCAGATGTGGTTGCTCGGGCTGTGCGTCGCACCAGGTTTAATGAGAATTTTTCAAGTGAGGACGAATTTCGTTTAAGCGGTTTCGTCTCAAAAGGCAGGCGCGACGCATCCAAGGGTGAGCAGTTGGAGAGGAAATCATGGCAAATTATCTTGTAACTGGCGCGGCGGGATTTATCGGGGCGCGTACGAGCGAAATGCTGATCCAGCAGGGACATACCGTTGTCGGCATTGACAACATGAACGACGCGTATGACATCCGCATGAAGGAACATCGCTTGAAGAGACTCCAGACGATGGATGGTTTTGAATTTGTGCGCGACGATATCTCGGATCGCGGCATTCTCACTCGTCACTCGTCACTTGTCACTCGTCACTTCGATGGCCTGATCAACCTGGCCGCCTGGGCGGGCGTGCGCGCCAGCGTGGAGAATCCGTGGATCTTTGTAGAGTCGACCATCCTCGGCACGGTCAACATGCTGGAACTGTGCCGCCAGAACGGGATCCCGAAATTCATCCTGGCCTCCACCTCCAGCATCTACGGGGCGAATCCTCCCTACCCGACGCCTGAAACCGCCTCGAGCAGCGAACCCTTGCAGCCCTACGCGGCCAGCAAGAAGGGCGCCGAAGCGATGGCGCATGCCTATCACCACCTGCATGGCATTGACGTGACCGTGGTGCGCTTCTTCACGGTCTATGGGCCGGCCGGGCGCCCCGATCTGGCAATCTTCCGCTTTGTGCAATGGATCACCGAGGATCGCCCGGTGCGAGTCAATGGGGACGGCGAACAGTCGCGCGGTTTCACTTATATTGATGACATTGTGCGAGGCATCATTGCCGGGTTGGAACCGGTTGGATATGAAATCGTCAATCTTGGCGGTCACGAAGTTATCACCATCAATAACCTGATCAAATTGATAGAAGACATTATTGGTAAAAAAGGGGATGTACAGCATGGGCCTGCCAACCCTGCCGATATGTTGAGCAACTGGGCAGATGTGAGCAAGGCGGGCAGATTGCTGGGTTGGGAACCGCAGGTGGGATTGCGTGAGGGCATTTCGCGGCTGGTGGATTGGTACAACGCCGAGCGTGAGTGGGCGAAAGATATCGCGACAGATTAAGGTTCACGTATTACGTAATACGTAATCCAGCTCATGCCCTCCCTGAACGAAAAAATCTCCGCGCTGAAACAGGATGCCTTATTAGGTCGTGTCCTCCGTAGCAGCGCGCACCTGTTCACCAGCAACACGATCAGCCTGGGATTAAGCGTTCTCATGGGAGCGCTGGCCATCCGCCAGTTGGGTGCGACCGGGCTGGGTTTGATTACGCTCGTGATGGGCTATGCTTCCACGGTCAATAGCCTGCTCTCGTTCCGCATGAGCGAACTGGTCGTGCGCTATGGCGGCGAGTATCTTGAAAAGGGCCAGAAGCAAAAAGCCGCGGCGCTGATCAAGGCTGCGGGATTGACCGAAGCCGCGGTTTCCCTGCTGGCGTTTCTGTTCGTCCTGGTTTCCGCGGAGTGGGCCTCCCGAACCATTGCCAAGACTCCCGGGACCGCCGCGCTATTCATCGCTTTTTCCATCGGCCTGCTGGCAAACTTCAACACTGAAACTTCCACCGGTGTCTTGCAGGTCACAGGCAAAATCCGATATCAGGGCACGATCAACCTGGTTCAATGTATTGTTTCAATTGTCATTGTCGCGGCTGCGTTCTTCTGGGGAAACGCGTTAATCCTTGTCCTGCTGGCGTATCTGGTCGGCAAGACCATCCTCGGCTTGGGACTCTTCTTCTCGGCCCAGAGTCAATTGCGCACTGCGCTCGGCCCTGGCTGGTGGAAGACTCCGTTGGCGCCGTTTGCGGACTCACGCGACCTCATCCGCTTCGCAGTCAGTTCCAACGTCAGCGCCACCATCATCAAGGTCTTTCGCGAAAGTGAACCGTTATGGGTTGGCTTTTTCCTGTCCACGGAAGCCGTTGGCTATTACAAAGCGGCTTATGCGCTGGTCAGTTTCCTCTCCGTGCCAGCCGACCCGTTGATCGCCGCCACGTACCCTGAGATCAACCGGCTCATCGTGCAGAAAGCCTGGGCTTCCCTGCGGAGTTTCTTGCGCAAAGTCACCACCCTTGCCTTGGCTGTCAATGCCTCCGCCGCGCTGGGCTTTATTTTTCTTGGCCGCTGGGCGCTGATTATTTACACAGGTCACCAAGAATTCACCATTGCTTATCCTGCGATGCTGGCCTTGTTCGTGGGGCTGGCCTTTAACTACACCCTCTTCTGGAACCGTCCGCTTTTGCTTTCGCTGGGCCTGCCTGACTTTCCCATCTGG
>JAKANW010000249.1 GCA_021823555.1 Chloroflexota bacterium | reverse complement strand
GCGCTGTATCTCTCCCCGAACGAGATCGGCCTCGGCAAGCGCGAATCCATTGCGGATGTGGCGCGTGTGCTTTCAGGGTACGTACATGCTTTGATGGCGCGCGTGTTCGAACATGAGCACGTGCTCGAACTGGCCAAGTGGTCGAGCATCCCGGTGGTCAATGGGCTGAGCGATTACAACCATCCCTGCCAGGGCATGGCCGATGCGTTGACCATCCAGGAGAAATTTGGCAAGGCCAAAGGGCTGAACGTGACCTTTGTAGGCGATGGCAATAATGTAGCTGTTTCAATGATGCATGCCTGTGCGCAATTGGGCTGGAATTTCACGCTGGCCAGTCCCGAGGGCTATGACCTGAATCCAAAAGCCATCGAAGTGGCGCGCAAGATCGGCAAGAAAACCAGGAGCAAATTCAATTTCCTGCGCGACCCACACGAAGCGGTCAAGGGCGCGCAGGTGATCTATACGGACACCTGGACCAGCATGGGGCAGGAGGAGGAAACGGCCAAGCGCGAAAAAGTTTTCCCGCCCTACCAGGTCAATGCCAGGCTGGTCGGCGAGGCGGACAAGGATGTGATTGTGATGCACTGCCTGCCGGCTCACCGCAACCACGAGCTGACCAATGAGGTGGCGGACGGTCCGCATTCAGTGATCTTCCAGCAGGCGCACAACCGCCTGCATGCCCAGAAGGCCATCCTGGCCCGTTTGTTTGATGTAGCGTAAAAAACTCCTTGTGCGGGGTCTTAGACCCCGCACAAACTTGAATCATAGAGGTGATCTGATGAACTCCAAAGATTTTATAGCCATCGAAGAACAATATGGCGCGCACAATTATCATCCCCTGGATGTGGTGATCGAGAGGGCCGAAGGGGTATGGGTCTATGACGTGGATGGCAGGAAATACCTGGATTGCTTGAGCGCCTACTCGGCGGTTAATCAGGGTCACGTTCACCCGGAGATCTTGAAGGCCCTGGTGGAGCAGGCTAAAAAGGTCACACTGACCTCGCGTGCTTTCCGCAACGATCAACTGCCCTTGTTATATAAAGAATTATCTGAGATGACCGGTTACGAAATGTCCCTGCCGATGAACTCGGGGGCGGAGGCAGTCGAGACGGCGGTCAAACTGGCGCGCAAGTGGGCCTACCAGGTAAAGAAGGTGCCGCGCCATCAGGCCGAGATCATTACCGCGGCGGGCAACTTCCACGGGCGGACGGTGACCCTCGTTTCGATCTCGACCGAGCCATCGTACCGCGACGACTTCGGTCCGTTCACGCCCGGATTTGTGACCGTACCCTACGGCGACGCGGCCGCACTCGAAAAGGCCATCACGCCCAACACGGCGGCAGTCATGCTGGAACCGATCCAGGGTGAGGGCGGAGTCCTCATCCCGCCTGCCGGTTATCTCAAGAAGGTTGCTGAAATTTGCAGGAAGAACAATGTCCTGTTCATGGCCGATGAGATTCAGACCGGGCTGGGGCGCACAGGGAAACTGTTTGCGTCGCAGCACGAAGGGGTGCGCCCGGATGTGACCATCGTCGGCAAGGCCCTGTCGGGCGGGTTCTATCCCGTCTCGGCGGTGCTGGCAGACAAGGCTATCCTCGGCCTGTTCACGCCGGGCGAGCACGGATCCACTTTCGGCGGGAATCCGCTGGCAGCAGCGGTGGCGCGCGCCTCGTTACGCGTGATCCGGGAGGAAAAGCTGGCGGAACGCGCCGCGCAGCTGGGTGAATACTTCATGGAGCAGTTATCCGAGATCCCCAGTCCCCATGTCAAAGAAGCGCGGGGAAAGGGACTGCTGATCGGCGTCGAGTTGAAACCGGAAGCGGGTGGGGCGCGGCGTTTTTGTGAGTCCATGAAAGAGCGCGGCATCCTGGCGAAGGAAACACACGAACACGTGATCCGCTTTGCCCCGCCGCTGGTGATCACAAAAGAGACGATTGATTGGGCTTTACCGCATATTCGGGAAGTATTGAATATGGCGTAGACTTCAGAGCCTAAAGGTTTTGAAGACCTTTAGGGTCTATACTTTAGTATGGAGGATTCTATGAATATTGGAATTCCAAAAGAACGCCGGCCGTTTGAATACCGGGTTGGCCTTTCCCCTGCTGGCGTGGAAATCCTGTGTCAGTTGGGGCACACGGTATACGTGGAACACGATGCAGGCGTCGGCGCCGGTTTTCGGGATCAGGAATATGAAGCGGTGGGCGCGCACCTGGCATACTCGGCGGAAGAAGTCTTTGGCCGGGCCGATCTGTTGTTGAAGGTGGCCCGTCCTTTGAAGGAAGAACTGGAGTGGCTTCGGTCTGGTTCAATCCTGGTTGGGCTGTTGCACCTGGCCTCTGCCCAACAAAACAAGGTGGATATCCTGCTGCAGAAAAAAGTGACAGCCATCTCTTATGAGCAAATCCAGTTGCCGGACGATTCACTGCCTGTGCTGCGTCCCTTCAGCCAGATCGGTGGGCTGATGGCAGCCCAGACCGCGGCGCGCCTGCTCCAAAATAATTGGGGAGGCAAGGGAATTTTGATTGGCGGCGTGCCCGGCGTGCCCCCGGCCGAGGTGGTCATCCTGGGCGGCGGCGTGGTCGGAACCTTTGCCACACAAGCCTTCCTGGGACTGGGCGCCCACGTGGCGGTCATTGACCGGAGTATGGCTGCGCTTCAGCGGATTGCCGAGCGCTTCCCCAATATCGTGACCTTGATGTCCACCAAGCGCAATATCGAGCGCGCCACGTCTTATGCTGACGTAGTCGTGGGCGCGGTGCTCAACCCTGGTGAACGCGCCCCGATCCTGGTGACGCGTGAAATGGTGCGCGCCATGAAACCGCGCTCGGTCATCATTGACGTGAGTATTGATGAAGGCGGCTGTGTGGAAACCTCCCGCCCGACCACGCACGATCACCCGACCTATGTCGAAGAGGGCATCCTGCATTATTGTGTGCCGAATATGCCGGGGGTGGTAGCCCGCACGGCCACGCACGCCTTTGTCAATGCCGCGGCGCCGTACATCGTGGAAATTGCCGAGAAGGGCGCGGAGCAGGCCATGCAGGATAATCCCGCCATCGCGGCGGCGGTCAGTACCCACGCGGGCAAACTCCAGCACGTTCATCGCGCCATCATGGGTGGGGAGGTGGATGATGGACTGGACTAGCATCTACAACTCGCGCGTGACCACCCCGCAGGAGGCCGTCAAGGTCATTCAAAGCGGACAGCGCATCTTCCTGACTGGCAACGTCTCGGTGCCTCAGAAGAGCCTGGCCGCCCTGGTGGAACGCGCCCCGAGCCTTGAGAACGTGGAGATTTGCCAGGCCCTGACCATTGGCCCGGCCGATTACGTCAAGCCGGAAATGGAAGGCCACCTGCGCGTCAATACACTTTTCATCAGCGGGAACGTGCGCAAGGCTGTGCAGGAGGGCCGCGCCGACTTTACTCCTGTGCTGCTTTCCGAATTCCCCCTGCTGTTCAAACGCGGGTTGCTGCCGCTGGATGTGGCCATGATCCACGTCTCACTGCCCGACGAACATGGCTTTTGCAGCCTGGGCGTGGAAGTGGGCCTGACCAAGTCCCCGGCTGAGTCTGCCAGGGTGATCATTGCCGAAGTCAACGAACAAATGCCGCGTACCCTGGGCGACTCGTTCATCCACGTCAGCCGTTTGAACCACATTGTGCCGGTCAATTATCCCATTCCTGAAATGCCCATGACCGATGAGGGCGATTCGGAAGTGGTCGAGAAGATTGCCGGCTACATCGCGGAGTTGATCCCGGATGGCGCCACCATGCAAATGGGGATCGGCGCCATCCCCGATGCGGTGCTCAAATACCTGCACCACAAAAAAGACCTGGGCGTTCACAGCGAGTTGTTCTCCGATGGCGTGATCGAACTGGTTGAGGCCGGCGTGTTGACCAACGCGCGCAAGACCCTGCATACCGGCAAGATCGTAGCCGGGTTTATCCTTGGCACCCAACAATTGTATGAATGGGTGGACGACAACCCGCTGATCGAGCTGCACCGCACCGAATACATCAACGACCCGTTTGTCATTGCACAGAATGAGCGCATGGTTGCCATTAACTCTGCCATCGAAGTGGACCTGACGGGCCAGGTGTGCGCCGACAGCATTGGCCCCAAGTTATACAGCGGTGTGGGCGGCCAGCTCGATTTCATCTATGGCGCATCCCGCTCCAAAGACGGCGTGCCCATCATTGCCCTGCCCAGCACCACCACACTCAGGGATGGTGCGCTCCTTTCTCGTATCGTTGTCATGCTCAAACAGGGGGCGGGCGTGGTGACCACACGCAATCATGTCCGTTATGTGGTGACCGAATTTGGCGTGGCCGACCTGTATGGCAAGACCATCCGCCAGCGCGCCCGGCAATTGATCGGGATTGCCCATCCCGATTTTCGTGCTGACCTGGAAAAGCAGGCCACGGAATTGCATTACTTATAGCGCCTGCAAAGATGTAAATAACTTTTCCGAGTCGCGGCGCAACTTGTGCCGCGACTCGTTGTTTTAAAGCTGGAGGTTTTGAACTTATGTATCGTCGAACAAAAATCGTTGCCACCATTGGCCCGGCCAGCCAGAGCGAGGACGTGCTGGAGAAACTCATCCTGGCTGGCATGAACGTGGCCCGCATGAACTTTTCACATGGTACGCACGAACAACATGCCGAACGGATTGCAATCATCCGCCGCCTATCGAATAAATTGGGAGTGCCGGTTGGCATTTTACAAGATTTGCAAGGGCCCAAGATCCGGGTTGGGAATTTGGAACACCCGCTTCAACTCTCGACCGGGGAGTTGGTCTGCCTCTATGTGGCGGAGGATTCAGCCCCGGCTGTTTCCGTTCAAACCATCCCCGTGGATTTCCCCGAACTCTTCGAGTCGGTCCACGTCAACGACCGGCTCCTGCTCGATGACGGGCGGCTGGCCCTGTCGGTCGTCACATCGGAGAAGCGTACCCTGACCGCGCGCGTCGAGGTCGGCGGGCCGCTCTCCTCCCATAAAGGGATCAACCTGCCGGGCGTCCGCATCCGGGTATCGGGCTTTACGTCCAAGGATGAAGCCGACCTGGCTTTTGGGCTGGAACAAGGCGTGGATGCGGTGGCGATCTCGTTCGTCCGTTCAGCGGATGATGTATTGAAGGTGCGCACAGCCATAAAGAAACTGAACAAACAGCCCTATACGCCCCTGCTGATCGCCAAGCTGGAGAAACCCGAGGTCTTTGCCGAGCTTGACCGGGTGCTGGAGATCGTGGATGGTGTGATGGTGGCGCGCGGCGATCTGGGTGTGGAAATGCCGCCCGAAAAAGTGCCGGTAATGCAGAAGCGCATCATCCAGTCTGCTAATGCCTGCGCCAAGCTGGTGATCACGGCCACGCAGATGCTGGAGTCGATGATCAACAACCCGCTGCCGACGCGCGCCGAGGCCTCGGACGTAGCCAATGCCATCTTTGACGGCACGGATGCGGTCATGTTGTCAGCCGAGTCGGCCTCCGGTCACTACCCGGTGGAGGCGGTGACCATGATGGGCCGCATCGCGCAGGAAGCCGAGACGCACTTCGTCGAATGGGGCAAGCGGCGTTCGCTGGATTCCCTAGGGGATACCGATGCG
>JAKANW010000248.1 GCA_021823555.1 Chloroflexota bacterium | reverse complement strand
CCGGCGTGAGCGCGAATCTTTGCGTCGCCAACTGCTTGAAAAAGTGATCGCCACGCAGGAAGATGAACGCCGCCGCATCGCGCGCGAATTGCACGATTCCACCTCCCAGAATTTGACTTCGCTGATTGTTGGGTTGCGGATCATGGAAACAAACTGCGCGCAATGCGCGGCGAAATCCAAAGCGACGGACCTGCGTCAGGTTGCCTCTCGAACGCTTGACGAAGTCCACGAACTTTCCATGCGCCTGCGTCCGCGCGTCCTGGACGACCTGGGCCTTGCCGCCGCGCTGGAGCGCCTTGCCTCCGAGTGGCAGGCGCGTTACAAGATTTCTGTGGATGTTGCCATCCAGTTGAGCGAACGATTGCCTGGCGAAGTGGAAACCGCCCTCTATCGCATTGTACAGGAGGCGCTGACGAATATTACGCGCCATGCGCAGGCGCACACCGCCAGCATCCTGGTTGAACGCCGTGGCGACATTGTCCGCGCCATTGTGGAAGATGATGGGGTCGGCTTCGATGTCAACATGAATCAAGGCGAGCGTCATCTTGGTTTGCTGGGTATGCGCGAACGCGCCGAGTTGTTGAACGGGACTCTAACCGTTGAATCCACAACTGGACGTGGTACAAGTGTTTTTATTGAAATCCCATTGGTGGGGCGAGATGCTCTCTCGTTCTACGAGAAGCAACAATGACCCATCCCGCCCGCATTCTCCTCGCCGACGATCATGCCGTCCTGCGCTCCGGCCTGCGTCTTTTGCTGACCAGCCAAAATGAATTCGATGTGATCGGCGAAGCATCCAGTGGAACGGAGACTCTCTCCCTCGCAGAGCAACTTCAGCCCGACTTGATCCTGCTCGATCTGAGCATGCCCGCTCTTGGCGGTTTGGATGCGCTTCCCACTTTGCGGAAACTTGTTCCCTCGGCACGCATTCTCATCCTCACCATGCACGACGACCCGCATTATCTGCGGCAGGCGCTCAAACACGGCGCAAGCGGATACGTACTCAAGAAAGCCGCCGACGCCGAATTGCTCTCTGCCATGCGCGCGGTTCTGCGCGGCGAAGTCTATGTTCACCCTTCGATGACGCGCATCTTATTGGAAGACATGCTTCCCGCAGCGCAGACGACGAACAGCGAAAATACATGGGACAGCCTGAGCGAGCGCGAGCAGGAAGTTCTGAAAATGGTCGCGCTGGGTCACACCAGCGCGGAGATCGCCGAACAACTGAGTCTGAGTACCAAGACTGTGGAGACTTATCGAGCACGTGGAATGGAAAAACTAGGATTACGCACACGCGCCGCGTTGGTGAAGTTTGCATTGCAGGAGGGGTTGATCAAAAGGGATTGAGATTTACAGACATTATGTCCGATATACTGCGGGTCGGTGAGGTGCCGAGTTCAAATCTCGGCGCCCCGACAAAAATCGAGTAGGGAGCGGCGGCTAGCCGCTCCCTCTCACACCACCGGACATGCGGGGCCGCATCCGGCGGTTCACCGAGAGTAGCACAGAACTTCTTGCGCTGGATTTTCCTCCGTCTCGTGCCGGGGACGGCTCGACCCTCTGCACAACTCCCACAGGCTTCACCCATTTCGTTTGCACAGTAGTTTCTCTATCCGAGAGATTCGGTCTTCTATGTTCGCCCCACGAACTACTCAGCATACTCATCCTCTCGATGTTCAGCCCTTCCCGAAAAAAAAAAACGGTACTATGGCCTCGGCTGACTCCTGTCATCTCAGTCTGACCTCACGACCAGAGTTACTCTGAAAGCCGGACGACAGGTCTCCCCAGGTAAGAACGTTGACTTTCCCTGCACCCTTGTCACATTTACTACCCAAGCCCTTGATCGCATCGGGCTT
Organism: Chloroflexota bacterium; assembly: GCA_021823555.1. The sequence goes on along the minus strand of JAKANW010000248.1, from coordinate 3,749 downwards.
CGTTATTGCTTGCTAACTCGCCCGACTTGGACAGCCTCTCATGCGCTTCGTGTTCCTCAAGTCGCAGGTTTGCCTCCAGCTTCCTCCAGACCTCACCTCACGATGACGCCCTTGCTCTTGGCTAATGGTTGGTGCAATCAACCTCCATAGAAGTCTTTCACTTCCTAGTCAACGCCCATGCTGGGCGCACAAGCAGGAAACACCGCCTTACCCGTGGGCGGTGTTTTGTTTTTTCCCGTTGCCGGCCCGATACGGCCATGATATACTCACTAAGTGAGTATTAATCCCCAACAAGAACACCATACAGGCAATCTGTCACCCGAATTTGCCCTGCTCGGATTCCTGATCTCAAGCCCGAGTCATGGCTACGATCTGCACCAACGCTTCGAGACTGAACTGGGTAATGTCTGGCATCTAAGCCAAAGCCAGGCCTATGCCATCCTGAAGCGGCTGGAAAGCCGCGGCGATATTTCATCCCAACTCATCGAACAAAGCAAGCTCCCGGTGCGGCAGAAATTGCGCATCACAGCCCAGGGCCGCCGCCGCTTTATGGACTGGCTGGAAGGCGGGGTCGGAAAGAACGCGCGCTCCATCCGCCTCGAGTTTCTGACGCGCCTGTATTTCGCCCAACAGTACGAACCGGACAAGACTGCCGACATCTATACCGCCCAATGCACAGAGATCCGCGCCGGCATCGCGCGCCTGGAAAGCCAGCTCGAACGCCTGCCCCCCGGCCAATCCTTCAACCGTCTAAGCCTCGACCTGCGTCTCCGCCAAATGAAACTCATCCAGGAATGGATGAACGAGATCAAGGCCCAATTCCACATCATCGCCGAGGAAGATGCATGAAACGCCTCTTCTCGTTGACCCTGTTGCCGGCTGTTTTTCTCACCGCCTGCGGGAACGCCTCCACACTGACGCCCGCAGTTGTTCCCGTCATGGAAACAACCACTGTCGCCCCAGCCGATGCTCCCCAACCGCGCACACTGACGGTCTTCGCGGCCGCCTCGCTGACCGATGCCTTCGGAGAGATTGGCAAGGCTTTCGAGTCCGCCCATCCCGGCGTCACCGTGAACTTTAACTTTGCCGGTTCACAAACCCTGCGCACGCAGCTTGAAGAAGGCGCAACCGCCGATGTGTTCGCTTCCGCCAACCACACAGAGATGGATAACGCCGTCCAAGCTAATCTGATCCAGAAGACTGCCCCCCAGGATTTCCTGGCTAACGAACTGGTCGTCATCCTCCCGGCCAATAACCCGGCGGATGTCCAATCCCTGCAAGACTTGGCCCGTCCCGGCTTGAAAGTCGTGCTGGCCGCCGAGGTAGTTCCCGCCGGGAAGTATGCCCGTCAAATGCTGGACAAGCTGGGTCAGGATGCTGCCTTTGGCGCGGATTTTAGCGCCAAGGTGTTGGCAAATGTGGTCTCCAACGAAAATGATGTCAAGCAGGTGGTTTCCAAGGTTCAACTGGGCGAAGCGGATGCAGGCATTGTTTATGTTTCCGATTCCATTGCCGCACCTGAATTAAAAACCATTCAGATAGCTGACCAGTTCAATGTGATCGCCAAATACCCGATTGCCATCCTGGACAAAGCCCCTTACCCGGATCTGGCGGCGGAATTTGTAGCGTACGTTTTATCGCCAGAAGGACAGGCAGCTCTCAAGAAATGGGGATTTACCCCCGTCAAATAATCGCATTTTCAGAAGGCAGCGGAGAGAGATTCTCCGCTGCCGCCCTTCCCCACCCGGTAAATTGTGACAACCCTGCGTCGTTTTTTCAATCACCTTGCCCCGAACGGACACCGAGACTGGCTATTCATCATCCCCAGCCTGTTCCTAGTGATGCTGTTTGGGTTACCGCTGCTGGCCCTGATTACGCGCGCCATGACCGGGGATCTCCTGACCTATGCTCTTTCCCCCTCCGCCCTGGCGGCGCTGCGCCTGAGCCTGGTCACCAGTTTGATCACTGTAACCATTACGATCCTCTTCGGCACGCCGCTGGCCTACATGTTGGCGCGCTGGAAATTCCCCCTCAAATCCTGGCTGGAGCTGCTGATTGACCTGCCGATCGTCCTGCCGCCCTCCGTGGCAGGCCTGGCCTTGTTGATCGCTTTTGGCCGCAAGGGATTATTCGGGCCAACGCTGAGCCTGGTTGGCGTCAGCCTGCCATTCACCAGCGCAGCCGTCGTCATTGCCCAACTCTTCGTTGCCGCCCCGCTGTACGTACGCGCCGCGCGCGTCGGCTTTGCCGAGATTGACATGCAGCTCGAGGAGGCCGCCCACGTGGAAGGCGCAAACCAGTGGCAATTGTTCCGCGAGGTTATGTTCCCGCTGGCAGGCCGCTCGCTCACCAACGGCGCCATCCTGACCTGGACGCGCGCCCTGGGCGAATTCGGCGCTACCATCCTGTTCGCCGGAAATTTGCAGGGGGTGACCCAGACCATGCCGCTGGCAATCTACCTGGGCTTCGAAAGCAGTCTGGGTGTGGCTGTGGCATTGTCGGTCGTTCTGGTGGGAGTATCAGTTATCTTGTTGGGGGTGACGCGCAGGCTGGAAAGAAGACAGGGCTAAACTTCCCCCACAAACGGGTTGTGCTTCTTTTCCCATCCCACCGTCGTTTCCGGGCCGTGACCCGAAAGCAGGCGCGTGTCGTCGGGCAGGGTAAAGATCTGCTGGCGGATGCTGCGTTCGAGTATGGCGTAGTCGCCGCCCGGCAGGTCTGTGCGACCGACCGAACCGGAGAAAATCAAGTCGCCGCAAAAGCAGACTTTTGACTCAGCCACATGGAACACACAATGTCCCTTGGTGTGACCGGGGGTATAGCGCACCTCGAATGTCACACCGCCCAGCCGCAAAACCTGGCCCTGCTGCAGATCAACCGTTGGTTCGGGACCGGGGTCAATGTCAAAGCCAAAAAGCGGACCGCCGCCGCCTGCCCGCCACAACACATGGTCGTCGGGATGCAGGGCCACCAAAGGCAGCGGATTGAGCGCATCGGCAATGGCGCCCGCGCCGCCGATGTGATCGAAATGAGCGTGGGTATACCACAGATGGGCGATCCGCCAGCCACGCCTGCGCGCCTCCGCCAGGATCAACTCACCGTCCCAGGCGGGGTCAATGACCGCAGCAACGCGGCTGCCAGAGTCTGCCACCAAATAGGCGTTGGTCTGCACGGGACCGAGAGTAAGGGTCAGGATTTCAAGCATGTTTGTAAGCCTTGGTTATAAATATCTGTGCTCGAGCATAGCCTGGGCACAGCGCGCTCCGGCATTATTGGGGGCAGCGCATCCACCAAAACGCGCAGGCAACTTTAATGATACCGCAGGAAAGCATATTAAACTCCAAGACTTCCGAAATCTCTGAGACTTCGGAAGTCTTGGAGTTGGGTGTGTTTCATCTGGGTTGGAACCGTCCCGAAGGTTGGTTGGAAAAGGCCAAAATCGGCTCAAGTTCAACCTTCGGGACGTTGCCCTCAACTTGTTTGAAACACACCTCTTGGAGTTGGTCACGTTTTTGATTCAATCTTCTCCTCCGTCACAAACGGCTTCACCTAGTCCACGCCTGCGGGGAGTAAAGGCCGATGAAGATTTCCCTATGTGGAAAAGTATCGTTGACATATAATTAGTTCACGAAAACGTAGTAACGACTTCAGTCGTTCGGACTGAAGTCGCCGCTACGAAACCCTTTCGTGAAGTACTGATAATCAGCACAAACTTATAACAAGGAGATTTTTATATGTATACAACCGAC
>JAKANW010000247.1 GCA_021823555.1 Chloroflexota bacterium | reverse complement strand
CCAGGTGGAAGATATAATCAAAATCATAATCGTAGAAGGTTTTTACTTTGTAAACCAAATCCCCCTGCACGTGCTCCGCCGACATGGACCTGATCGAGTCAGGCAGCGGAGCCAGGTCAGCCGTGACGATGCGAAAGCCCCCCCTCTCTGCCAGATTTTGCACCAGCGCCTGTCCAATCTCGCCGCAGGCGCCCGTGACCAGCACGAGTTTTTCGCTCATAGACTCTCCTTATATGCTAGAATGAAAAGCGACTTTATTGTACAACACCTCGCGCCCAAAGTCGTGCGCAGATTGTCACCAATCAGATATGATTTTCACCCGCCAACTCTTTGCATCCATGATCCTATGCGGATTATTGACCGCCTGCTCCGCGCTCGCTACACCGGTGATGACCGAAACACCGCCCCCGGCGACGCCGCTCCCGTCTCCTTCCGCGACCATTGCCTGGTTCCCTCCATCGACCACCCCCTCGCCCCAGGTTTTTGCCACCTACACTGCTACCCCGGAAATGCGTCCCAGCTTGGGACCTGTCCTCCTACAAGATGACTTCTCCGTTGAGTCCGAGGGCCTGTGGGATACGGCCACATCGGATCAGGGCAGCGCTAGCATAGACCGCAACCGCCTGACGCTGGCAGTTCAAGCCGGGGTCTATCTCATTAGCTTGCACCACGACCTAGCGGCGAATAACTTCTACGCCGAGATCACCGCCCGTCTCAGCCTGTGCCGGGGGGACGATGATTACGGTTTACTGGTGCGCGCCAACGCTGTGGCTTATTATCGCTTCGCGCTCTCGTGCAACGGCACCGCACGCGCAGAGCGCATCAGCGTCAACACGCGCCAGCCCTTGCAGGACCCCATCGCCAGCGGCGACGCGCCGCCGGGCGCGCCGGGGGAGGTGCGCATCGGCGTGTGGGCGGTCGGCGCCGAAATGCGCCTGTTCCTTAATGGGCGTTATCAATTCAGCATCCACGACTCGAACTACCGCACCGGTACCATCGGTGTCTTTGCCCACTCTGCCGGAGATACGCCCGTCACGATCAACTTCTCCGATTTCATGCTCCAGGAAGTGACGTATTCCCCGCCGACGAGAACGCCCATGCCATAATGCCGTTATAATTCCCCCCATGCCAACCAACAAGCTCAACGATCTCGATCCCAAGTCCTGGCTCAAATTCCAAAAGTCCTGGTTCATCCACAACCCGCCGCCGCGCAAAAAGGGCGTGCTCGTCCATCCGGCCAAGTTCCCCGAGACGCTGGCGCAGGAATTCATCGAGTTCTTCACCAAGGCGGGAGAGACCGTGCTCGATCCCATGGCCGGCACCGGCTCCACGTTGGTGGCCGCGCTGCGCGCTGGACGCAATTCCTACGGCATCGAGTTGAATCCCAAATATGCCGAGATCGCCCGGCAAATCATTGCCGAAGAAAGGGAAAACCTGGGCGCGAAGGCTGAAGGTCTAAAGTCGGAAGTCATCACGGCTGACGCGTCTGCTGCGGCTTCCCACTTCCCTCTCTCCACTTTCCACTATGTTCTCACCTCGCCTCCCTACTGGGACATGCTCCATGCCCGCGGCGCCGAGACCCAGAAAAAGCGTCGTTCTGCCAGCGATCTGGATGTCTTCTACTCCGATGATCCCAACGACCTCGGCAACCTGCATGAATACGAGGAATTTTTGGCAAAGCTGGTTGGCATTTACAGAGGGTTGCAACCCCTGCTGCGCGAGAAAGCCTATCTCACCATCATCGTCAAGAACGTCAAGAAGGGCGGCAAGATCTATCCCCTGGCCTGGGACCTGGGCCGCGAGTTGGGAAAAGTCTACACCCTCAAGGATGAGCGCCTTTGGCTGCAAGATAACCAACGCCTGGCCCCCTACGGGATGAATAGCGCCTGGGTCAGCAATACGTTCCATCATTATTGTTTGCAATTCAGGAATGAATAAATGAGAGGATGGAGAGGTATAATCCCGACAGGAGTTTACAATCATGACCGACCAAAAGCTGCTCGAACGGATTGCGATGAATCCCCGCGTGATGACTGGGAAACCTGTAATCAAAGGGACGCGGCTCACACTCGAGTTTATCTTGAATTTGCTGGCGCACGGAGCGACCGCGCAGGAAATCCTGGCCGAATACAAAGGGCTCACACTGGAGGATATCCAGGCGTGCATTTTGTTTGCCAACAAGTTGGTCGAAAACACAGCTTTTATGCCATTGAGCGCAGAGGCCACCTAAATGCGCTTTCTGGTGGATGGGTGCGCAGAGCCAGCCGTTGCCGATTGGTTGAGTACACAGGGGCATTCAGTGTTCTCGGTGTATGATTCAGCGCGGGGGATGGATGACGATGCCATCGTGAAAAAAGCTTTCGCCGAAAACTGGGTCCTGATGACAAACGATAAAGACTTTGGTGAACAAGTTTATCGCGAACAAAAGCCCCATCATGGTGTAATCTTACTTCGCCTCGAAGATGAACGCTCAAAGGTGAAGATCGGGGTGCTGAAGCGATTATTGCAAGCCCACGCTGACCGCCTGCCCGATCAGTTCGTTGTTGTGACCGAAAAAAGCGTCCGGTTCGCAAAACGATAACACACGTCATACTTCAAAGGGGCTTTTTCATACCTGAATTTATAGTACTCACCGTTGCTAACCGAAAACCGATTGCTGGGAAATCCACCACCATGCTCACCTCCTCCGACTTCCTCCGCCTGCCATTTACGCCTGGCCTGACTGAAGGCGGCATCGCCTACGCCATCCGCTCGCTGCCATATACCTACAACCGCATGGGCGGTTCGCCCTTTGACCGTTTGCGGCGGATCGTAGCGGGCGTGGCGGTGGAATTGGCTTTCCGCCGCTACCTGGGCGAACAGGGCATCCCCTTCGATGTAAAAGGCGCGACTCCGTTCACCGACCCGGATCGTTACGATGTGGCGCTCGGCGGCCATCGCTGTGACATCAAATCCTTCCTCATCACTCACCGCGACCAGATCAGCGAGATGCGCCATAACCCGGGCATCCTGCTCAAAGCCCCGGCGCTGGTGCCGCTTGATCAACACGCTGCGGACGGTCACAACGCCAACGATTTGTATCTGTTCGCTTTTTTATCGGGCCTGGTCGCGGCTTCGCTCGAAGACTTAAAGAAAGCCATCGAAGCCGGACAGCCCGTTTATCTGCTGCACGCGCTGCCTGAGACGTGGGCCAGGCCGCAGGTGTGGAGTCCGCTGGGGCCGCTGGCGCTGAAATCTGAATCGGACGAGACTCTCACCGTCGAACTGGGCGGGCAGGATGAGGGTCGCGGCTTTTTGACGCGGACGGTGGAACTACCCCCACGCGAGCGCGTCCTGGTCAATGATCCGTTCTTTGCCCTATCGTCCATCCACATCAACAAACCAGTGGAAACGCGGCTGGGCATCCACAGCCCGACCCGCCAGGAAACCCTGCTGGTCAACTGGCACGAGTGGGGCAACATCTGGGTCTACGGCATGGATATTATATTGACCGGCTACATCCCCTACGATGAATTTCGCCGCCGCGCCAGCCTGATCCAGCCAGGCAGCCGCGTGTTCCAGTACAATCAGACCCGCACCAAAAACCTGGCCGTGTCGGTGACAGATCTAAGCCCTTTGCCCGACCTGTTCGAGCGGGTAAAAGCATGGGAGGCCGCCAAATCGCAGTTAACATCCACATGAATTTGCCTCCGTGTCGAATCAGAGCAGAGCAGGGATAAACAGAGATTCGATCCTGATGAACGGCGAAAAGCAGGTTTGGGTTGCCCAAAGCCTGAATATCTTCGTTCATCACTGTTTATCTGTGGTGAATTGTTAACTGCTCAGGTTGTGCATCGCACCATGCTTAATGGGCGTTTCTCAAGCGAAGACCCATCCCGTTTAAACGGTTTCATCTCAAAAGGTAGGTGCGACGCACTCGCGGGTGAGCAGTTACGGTAAATTCGAACTTCAAAGCACTCTCTTAAACCGTTCTCAGGAAGGCATGGTAAACTCACCCGCATGTTTAAGCGTGTACGCATCCTGTTGCCGGCCCTGGCGGGGTTGATCCTGCTGGCAATTTTGCTATATCAAATTCCCGCCATTCGCTCGCGCCTGGAGTGGCGATACATCGTGTGGAGCACCTATATCCAGAACGTGGTAGATCCTGTCGGGAAAATGCCCACACCATTGCCCTCCACACCCTTTGCCACCTTCACCCCCCGCCCGCCGACATCCACACCACCGGCCACCGAACCTCCTACGCCCACTACTCCTCCGCTGCCTGCGCAGGTCTCTTTGCCATCTCCCCAATATGAAAAGCAAGACATCAACAATTGCGGCCCAGCCACCCTGGCCATGGCCTTGCGCATATACGGCTGGAGCGGGGATCAGTATGATATTGCCAAGATCATCAAACCCGCTGACGCGGATCGCAACGTCAACCCGGACGAACTTCGCTACTACGTTCTAAACGAAGCAGGCTGGCTGCGCGCAGAGTTCCGCGTGGCCGGGGATATCCAACTGCTCAAGCGCCTGTTGGCCGCCAATTATCCAGTTATCATTGAAGAAGCATCAACCCTTGCCCCTCAAGATGCAAACGGCCCCAACGATGATTTATGGGATGGGCACTATCTGCTCATCACAGGCTATGATGACTCTGCCCGGGTATTCATTGCTCAGGATTCCAATCAATACACGGGCGGCCCGGATAGAAAGATATCCTACGATCAATTGACAGTGGATTGGAAACCGTTCAACGATCTCTACATGATCATTTATTTTCCAAAAGATGAAGCAGAAGTCCAATCCATTCTGGGCAACAATTGGAATCCCGACCAGAACCGGCAAAACGCCCTGGATATTGCCCAGGCCGCGGTGACTGCCGACCCAAACGACAAATTCGCCTGGTTCAACCTCGGCAGCGACCTGGTGTACTTTGATCGTTACAAGGAAGCCGCGCAAGCCTTCGATAAAGCCTTCACCATCGGCCTGCCGCAACGCATGACGCGCTACCAGTTCAGTCCGTTCTTCGCCTATTACAACAACGACCAGATTGATTACCTGCTCCAACTCACGGAAAACACCTATAAATCCATCAATGGGTATTATTCAGAGGAAGCCCTGCTCTGGCATGGATATGGTCTCTTGCGCAAAGGGGATGCCAACGGCGCACTGGCGGATTGGAACAAAGCGCTTAAAGTCCATCCCGGTTATTGCGACGCCGAGCAGGCCATCAACACCTACATCCAACCCACCTATCAATTGACAGGCTGCAGCCCATAAAACAAAGTGAAGAAAACATTCCTCATCCTGGCTTTCTTCCTGACCTCCTGTGCGACGGGAATCAGCACGCCCGTCCCTTCACCAATGACCGGCCCGCTTCAGACCCCGGCCGAAGCTGTTCCCGTTTCGATGGCATCAGCCACGCCAGGAGTCATCCCCACCGCCACCTTCCCATCCCCACCCATCACACCGACGGCTACGCCCTACGTGACGCGCACATCATCCACGGACGGTATGCCCCAGGTATTTGTCCCTGCGGGCACACTGAATATGGGCGGCCTGGACGTCAACCTGGAGAGCGACGAATTGCCAAGTCACCTGGTGCAGATGAAGGCTTTCTGGATGGATCAA
>JAKANW010000246.1 GCA_021823555.1 Chloroflexota bacterium | reverse complement strand
TTCGGTGGGTTTGTCCGAAACCTGCATTACTGGTCGGCGCAACTGCTGTTGATCGTGGCAGCCATTCATCTCTTGCGCGTCATCTTCACCGCCGCCTACAGCGATAAACGCCGCTTCAATTATCTGCTCGGGCTGGGACTTTTTGTCCTCGCCATGCTACTCGACTTCACCGGCTACATCCTGCGCTGGGACCAAGGCATCTGCTGGCCGCTGGTCACCGGCACCAACCTGGTCAAGTCCATCCCGTTAATCGGCGACTTTTTCTATCGCATCGCCGTTGGCGGCGGGGAAGCCTGCAAGACCGCACTGCTCCGCTTTTACACCTGGCACATCTTTGGGCTGACCATTCTGACGATCATCGTGAGCGTGTGGCACGCCTTCCGCGTCCGCCGCGACGGCGGGATCGCCATTCCGCCCGCCAGCCTGCAACTGGACCGGACGCGCATCCCGCGCAATGACCTGGTGCGCCGCGAAGTGCTGGCCATGCTCGTGACCGGGATTCTGCTCATCCTGCTGGCGAGCTTCGTCCCCGCGCCCCTCGCACCTGCCATGACGGACCAGCCGGTCATCACCCCCGAAGCGCGCGCGCCGTGGTTCTTCCTGTGGATTCAGCAAATGCTCAAATGGGGCAACCCGTTCATTTTGGGCGTGCTCATCCCGGTTGTCATCCTCATTGTCCTCGCGCTGATCCCCTACGCCCTGCCCAAACCTGCCGACCGCGACATCGGCCGATGGTTCCCCAAATCCAACCGCCCGGCGCAGATCATCATCGGTGTGGTCGCGCTGATCGTGATCGGCCTCACGCTTTGGGCGCTAATCTCGTAGAGCGAGATATTATCTCGCTCTACATTTACCTATGAAAAAATCACTGACCATCGCTTCCGGCTTACTGTTGCTGACCCTGGCTTTTGTCTGGTGGTGGAACACCCGCCCGCCCAAACCGATTGAGTTGATTCCCACGCTCACCGGTCAGCCCGAATACTGTCTCACCTGTCACAGTGACCTGCCCGAAATCAGCCCATCACACCCGGTCAAGACTTTCGGCTGTGTCATTTGCCACGGCGGGGAGCGGCTCGCCCTCGACGCCGGCCTGGCGCACAGCACCATGCGCGGCGGAGCGAACCCATCCGACCTGAACGTAGTCCAAGCCTCGTGCGGGGGAACCAACTGCCATTCCGGCAGCGAAGCGGACCAGAACGACCACATCCAGCGCGTGATGACCAGCATCCAAGCCACCTACGCCGGCGCGATTGCCAACATCCGCTTCACCTTTGGCGCGCAACCCAACCTGACACCCATCTACGGCATCCGCGCCGTCACCGACGAACAGTCCAATACCGGCATCACTTCGCTGCTCGCCTTCGACCCCTCCAAAGAGAGCAATCCGTCCATCCAAGAATTTGGCAAAGTCTGTTTGACGTGTCACCTCAACGCCACACCACGCGAAGGAGACGTCTACGCGCGCCAAACCGGTTGCGCGGCCTGCCATGCGCCTCTGCCCGCGGGTCAAAGCTGGACCTCCGGCAAAGTTCACACGCTTACCACGGCCATTTCCTACACCCAATGCAACACCTGCCACAACCGCGGCAACTACGACCTGCGCACGATGACCTTTGCGGAACGCACCGACCACCCCGCCAACCGGCTGCAAGATTACTACCAGCCCATCGCACAATTTACCAAATGCGAATACACCCTCGACTGCGTGGATTGCCACACGCGCACTGAAGCCATGGGCGACGGCAACATCCATGCCAATCAAAAAGATATTCAATACATTCAATGCAAAACCTGTCACGGCACCCCCACCCAACTACCGCTGACCCAAACCCTGACCGACTCGAATGACATCGCCTTCCGGCTGGCCCAACTCAACCCGGTGGTGGACCTGAAACTAGGCGATACGGTCATCGTCACCGAGAAGGGCGAGCCGCTTTGGAACACGCGCGTCCTGCCCGACGGCACGTACGCCCTGATCGGCAAAGCCACCAAACAATATTTTACCTTCCGCCCGGTGATGGGCAGCGGCTGTACCCAAACGGGCGACGACCAGTCCTCCGCCTATTGCCACCAATGTCATTCCGTGACGAGATAACCATGTCCGATCCTTCCCGCCGTGATTTTCTCAAACTCTTGCGCGCCGGATTTCTCTACCTGAGCGGCGCGTTCGCCATTGGCGGCTTGCTGCGCTTCCTAGACTTCGACCCCAACCCCGCGCCCCAAACCAACTTTGACCTCGGCCCCGCCGACAACTTCCCACCCGACTCGCGCACGCTTCTTGCGGACCCTCCGGCGGTTTTGCTCCACACCCCAAGCGGATTCTCCGCCATCAGCCTGGTCTGCACACACCTCGGCTGCACCGTAGAACAAAGCGCGGGTGGATTCACCTGCCCCTGCCACGGCTCACTCTACGATGCCAATGGAAAAGTCACGCGCGGCCCCGCCCAAAGCCCCTTGCGAAAATTGCGCGTGGAAGTCACCGCCGACAACCACATCCTGCTCCATACGGATTGACCATTCCAGCAGATTGGCCGTTGCATATTTCGCGCCGCAGTTCTCATATTTGCCCAAACCGTCCACGAATCAACGAATAAAAAAAACCTCCATTCGGGCATACGCTGTCTCTTTCGCAGATGGTTTAGCTGACAGTTGACTCTGCCGTCCACACCGGGGGTAGCAAAACGGCCCTCATCCCTTCGTGATACGCAACATGTAACGGCCAGTACAAAATCCGATCAATTAAGGCTATAATCATCTGGAACGAACATCCCATAAAAAGGAGACGCATATGGCCGGAGGCAAGTACCAGATCAAAGGCAAGAATATCCCCAACTTTGATTCAGACATTGAAGTGGACATCGGCGCCGCCAACGATGCCGAGCACGAGGTAATATCCAAAAACATTCCTGATCCAACCCCCTACAACGGCGGCACCATCACCTGGTTTGCCGCGTTTGGAGTGCGGGAAAAATCGAATAAGAACTTTGCCAACATCACCTACACAGTCACATTGAGCGCACTTCCGGCGGGCAAAACCAAACTCTTCGCCCTGGTTTCTGGCGGCCCAATCGAATTGACCACCCAAGGTGCGGGCAAAGGAAAAATTAAATTCTCACTGGCTGTCGGCGACCCGCCAATCGGCTATTGGCCTTAATCCGCCTCGGATTGTCCCGCCTGTTGGATGGCGCGCCGCCACGGGACATTGTCCACATAGGTACGCCGCGCCGTTTCGTCTTTGAACTTCGAGACCTGCACTTCCAGCAGATGCAAAGCATTTTGCAAAACCTGCTCCGAGCGCGGGTCTTTTATTTTCTGCAGAGCCTGGTAACAGGTGTAATAAATTCGCAGCGGCTCCTCCGCACCAGAAAATTCCTTATCCTTCTCCATAATAGATAGGATGGCATTCACCCGCTGGACAACAGGTTGAATTTCATCCTTGTACAGGGAAATCTGAAGCAGACCGGCCAGCGCTTCCGCCGACAGGTTAGGCTGGTTCAACTCCCTGCGGATCTCCAACGCACCTTCATACGCCCCTCGCGCCAAGTCGAGTTCCTCCTCCAGCATGTAGGCATGGCCCATATTCAGCAAGGCCCAACCCTCCCCCGACCGTTCCCCGATCTTGCGGCACAACTCATAGCCTTGCAGAGCATATTCCAATGCCTTCAACGCGTCGCCCTGAAGCCCAGCCACCGTGCTCAGGTTGATGAGCGTGTATGCCTCCTGGTATGGGTTCCCCACCTCACGCGCCACCCCCAATGCCAAGCGATGATATTCGCCTGCGGCCGCAAAATCTCCCTGCACTCCGGCCACCCAACCCAGATTGCCCAAAACCACACCCTCACCATAACGATCGCCGCGCATCTGCACCCCCAGATAGGAACGCTGGTAGCAATCGCGCGCCATGGCGTAATCGCCCAAAATGGCCGCCGCATTGCCCATGTTACTTAAGGCGCTGAATTCGATCACCGCATCCGAAATTTCACGCGCAATCTTGAGCGCCTGCTCCAGGTAAGTCATTGCCCGATACAATTTGTTCTGTTCGATGGAGATCAAACCCAGGCCGTTGAGCATGTGCGCTTCGTTCTTCTTGCCCCCCAGTTTGCGGGCCTGCTCCAACCCAGTCCGAGCCTTAGCCATGCTTTCATCCAGCCGGCCCAACCGCAGCAACGAAGACGCCAAATACGAATAAGCATCCAACATCGAACGATCTTCCACACCGGCAATCAACAGGGCGCGTTCCGCAGTATCCATGGCGCGGGGGTAATCGCCAGTGGAAATGCAATAACTCGAACGCACCAGCAGGGCCTTGGCCGTCAGTGATTTATCCGATAATTTCATGGCCAGGCTGTCGAGCATGTCAATGTCACTTAGTTCGGACTTGCGGTCGCCGATGCGGTGGTACACCTCCACCCGGTCCAAGTGGAGACCGAAGCGGCGGTGCAGGTCCGCTTCCGGGACGAGCGCGAGGGCGCGGGTAAAGTAATCCACCGCCAGGGCGTTCTGGTACGAATCGGCGGCCTGACGCCCGGCCAGTGGGAAGTAATAAAGCGCCTTGTCGGTCAGATTGGCGCGTTCGGCGTGATAGGCCATCTCCCCGTAATGGCGCTCGGATTCACCGGCATACACGCGCTCCAGGGCCTCCACCGCCAAGGCATGCAGTTCTTGACGGCGGACGTGCACTTGCATCAAGTACGCCGCGTCGCGCAGCAAGCCATGTGTAAACATATACCGTCTCGGGTTTACCTGGAGCAAAATTTCCGCGCCCACCGCTTCCGCAAATTCATCCACCAACATAGAGCTGTCGCGTAGCATGGCGGCCAGCACGGAAATATCGAACTCCCGGCCCAGCACCGATGCGGTCTGGATCAGGCCGCGCACCCGGCCGGTTAATTGGTCGAGGCGTGCCATCAACAAGGCGCGGATGTCGACGGGCAGGGAGGTTTCCTGCAAATGGCGCGCCACGCGCCAGCCGCGTTCGCTCATTTCCAGCAGGGCTTCTTCCTGCAAGAACACCAGGATCTGTTCGGCAAAATAAGGGTTGCCCTCCGAACGTTCCTTCACCAGGTGCATCAACTCTGGCGAGGCGCTCCCGCCCAAATAGATCTCGGCCAGGCTGGTCATGGCCTGTGAGGAGAGCGCACCAAGTTCGATGGCGGCGTCGAACAGGCCCTCTTCAAAGGGCGCATCCAGCCCCACGCGGCGCGAGGAGAGCAGAATCGCCACCGGATGACCGGCCGGGCTGGAGGTTAGGGCACGCTTGAGACGCGGCAGGAATGCCCGGGAATCACCGTCAATAAAATGGGCATCCTCGATAAAGAGAATTATCGGCCGGCGCAGGCTTTCTGCTTTGATCAGGGAGATCAACGCCAGCAATGTGTTGTTGTAGCGTCCCTCTGCATCCAACCGTTCGTAGAGTGAATTGCTCCAAGATAAATCCAGCAGAGAACCCAGCGCCGAGCGCACGCGATCCAATTCGCGCTTCAGGCGGGCGTCTGGCGTTTGGGCAATCAACTCGTCCAGCTTGGAATCAAAACGCAGCTTCCGCCCGGCGTCGTCCAAATCGGCTGAAATATCGAAGTAACGCAACAACCAATAACGGAACGGATTGAAGGAGCG
>JAKANW010000245.1 GCA_021823555.1 Chloroflexota bacterium | reverse complement strand
GGCGGTGCCCTGGTAGTCTTGCTGGTCGGGGCGCATGAGGATGATGAGCGCGTCGGAGATGGCGATGGAGAGGAGCGTTTCTTCGTTGAGGCCGGGGTGGGTGTCGATCATCAGGAAGTCGAGTTTCATTTCCTTGACAAGGTCGCGGAAGCCGTCGTTGAGCAGTCCCACGTCATAGCCTTCGCGCAGGATGCGAGCGATTTCACCGGCTTTGATGCTGGCGGGGATGAGGAAGATTTGGCCCTTGATTTCGGCGCCCAGCCGTCCGCTGACATCGTGGGCGGTTTCTTTGATGGGACATTTGCCCCACAGGTAGTCGTTGAGGGAGTGTACCATCTCGGCTTCGTCAAAGTTGAAGAGAACATGAATGCCAGGCGAGGCGATATCGGTATCCACAACGCCGACGCGATAGCCCTCCATGGCAAGCAGGGAAGCCAGGTTGGCGGTGGTGTTGGATTTTCCTGTGCCGCCGCGGAAGGAGTGTACAGAAACGATTTTGGACATCTTGGTTCTCCACTTTGGAATGTCAGATAGGCTCATTATACGACCTTTGCGCGGGGAACGTCAATTTCGATTCTCGAATTTGTGAAGATTTTGGCGCGGGACCACGCTCCTGCCCGAATTGACTGTTTCTATGTTATATTTGCCACACATGGATTGAACGTTCGAAAATCCAGCAACCCCTTTCCCAATCCGATTGCAACTAATTCAATAGAAGCCCCCCCATGTTACCCCGGTCAGCTGTCAGCGACGAACACCTGATCCAGCGCTTCAAACAGGGCGACCTGGACTCGTTTGGTCCACTCTATGAACGCTACCTGTCGGTTGTGTATAACCGGGTGCGATACGTCATTCCCGAAGCAGACGTGGAGGATTTGACGCAGGAAGTGTTCATGGCTGTGTTGAAATCGCTTCACACTTTCCGCGGCGAATCCCTGTTCAGCACCTGGTTGCGTACTTTAACAAACTACAAAGTCGCTGAGTACTATCGAAAACGGAACCGCAAGCAGACTCCCCCCGAAACGCCGCTGGTCGAAGCGGAGAGCATTCCTGATGAAAGCAACGACCTGCAACTGGAAGATCGCATCGCCCTGCGCCATGCGCTGATGTCCATGCCCGAAAAATACCGCGAAATCATCTTGTTGCGTTTTTCGGACGGGATGCAATTCGACGAGATTGCCAAAACCATGGGCGCCAACCTGGAGACCACCAAATCCCTTTTTCGCCGCGCGGTGGCGGCGCTCCGCAAAAACCTGGAAAGAGACCATGACCCGAAATAATCCATCCATCCACCCAGATGAGTGGCTGGCCGACTTCGCCGATCAAATTCTGGACGGCAAGACGGATAGCCCTCCCGCGGACGGTCCCGACCCTGAGACGCGTGCTCTTGCAGGAACGCTTCTGCGACTCAAACACGCCCTGCCCAAACAGGAGCTGGATTCCGCCTTGGTGAAACGGATACAGGCCCGGGTCCTGAAAAAGTGGCGGGATGAGGAGCAGAAGAAACCGCGCTGGCTGGATGTTTTTCGGCTGGATTGGCTGTCGTTGTCCAATCGCCGTTCGTTTGGTCTGGCCCTCGCGGCGATTGTTCTCGCGGGCATCCTGGTTGTGACGGTCCCCATCCTGTTTTCAAACAGCGGCCCATTGTCAGCCAGCGCAGGGATTGCCCGGCCGGGCGCATTCATTTGGATTGCGCTGGGCGTGTTGGTGGTATCCATTGGCTGGCTGTTGCGTCGCAAACCGTGAACAAAATCAAGGATAAATTATCTGTAATTTTACAAAAAGGAGAACCCATGAAACAGTCTGAACGAAAATTTGAGTGGCGAAAGTCACTCTTTGTTCTTGCCGTAATCCTGGCGATTTTGTCGCTGGTTTTGGCGGCCTGCGCCCCGGCGAATGGAGGCTTGGCGGGCGGCGCGGGCGGAAATGGGGGTGGCAATGGTAACGGTGGTGGAAATGGCAATGGGGGTGGAAATGGCAATGGGGGTGGAAATGGCAACGGTGGTGGCAATGGCAATGGCGGCGGAAACTCCGGTGGCAATGGAAACGCCGGGGGCAATTCTGGCGGCGGAAACTCCGGCGGCAACGGAAATGCCGGGGGTAATTCTGGCGGTGGAAACGGAACCCCGCGTGGCGGCGGTCACACGCCCATCACCATCTGCCACGCGACCGGTAGCGCCACCAATCCCTATGTGGAAATCACTGTGGATGACGATGGCGTCTATTCTGGTCACATCTACCATGAAGGGGACATCATCCCCGCGCCCAAGGGCGGCTGCCCTGCCAACAAGCCCAATGGCCCGAAAGACCCGCCCAGCCAGGGACACACCCCTGTGACCATTTGCCATCGAACCGGCAATGGCGGATACATCAAAATCACCGTGGATGATGACGGCGCCTACTCCGGCCACATCCACCACGAAGGCGATATCATCCCCGCGCCCGCGGATGGCATTTGCGGAACTCCGTCCACTCCCACGGCGTTACCTCCGGGCTCACCGACTGCCACTCCCGAGCCTCCTGCCACTCCGACCCTGCCGCCTCCTCCCATCAACTTTGTGCCGCAGGCGCCTGTCCCCGATAGCCTGACCTGCCCGCAGTACATCATCTTCCACTCCTTCCGCAACGGCAACCTCGATCTCTTCCGTTTGGATGGCGTCGAAAAATCGGATGGCTCGAACCTGATCAATATCTCCAACAGCAACGCCACCGACTCCCGCCCCAGCCGCTCGCCGGACGACAAATGGATCGTCTTCCAGAGCAACCGCGACGGAAATGTGGAACTGTACCTCTCGGACAGCGAAGGCAAGGCGCAGACCCGTCTGACCACCACCCAGTCGAACAACGTCAACGCGATGTTCGCCCCCGATAGCCAGCATGTGGTCTACCAGAGTGACCGCAACGGCAACTGGGACCTGTTCGATGTTGACATCACCACCGGGCAAGAAATCCAACTGACCACCGACCCGGCCGACGATGTGAACCCCTTCTTCTCGCCCGACAAGAATTGGCTGGCCTTCCAAAGCAACCGTTCCGGTTCCTGGAACGTGTATCTGCTCGACCTCTCCACCGGCACCGAATACCAGGTGACCTCCTTCGCCGAAGACGTGGTCTTCCCCTCCTGGTCGCCGAACGGAAAGAACCTGGCCTTCTTCGCCAACCTGAGCGGCACCTGGGACCTGTTCGTCAGCGACCTGAGCGGCCAGAACATGACCCAAATCAGCCGCGGCAACGGCAACGCTGGCAACGCCTCCTGGTCGCCCGATGGCTTTCGCATCGCCTACCAGGTGGGAGATGCCAGCAACACCGACGTCTACACCTTCGACCTGGCCGCCAACAAGGAATATCGCCTAACCGACTTCCTCGGCCCCGATTCTTCCCCGACATGGGACTGCGGCGGCAAAATGATCTCCTTCACCTCCAGCCGGGACGGCAACTTGAACCTGTTCAGCGTCCCGTGGACGGGTGGCGAAGTCACCAACCTGACTACCAACCCGGCTTCAGACAAGTGGGCCGAGTGGTCGCCTTCGAAAGAACCCGGCTCGCGCGGCTACTAAACCGTACTCTCCAACCATCGAGGCGACAGCGGGTTTACCCGCTGTCGCCTCTCCCTGTTTCTTCTTTGCAGGTAATTTTAAATAAGGTATCATTCCTTTCATGACACTGGCTTCCGTTCCAGCCCTGGCAGTTGCGATCCTTATTCCCTTTGGATACCTATATTGGATCTCACGGCGCGATTTTTTCGAGACGCGCAAGATCCAACTTATTGTTGTCTGTTTCCTGTGGGGACTGGTCGCCTACCTGCTGGCCTACCTCATCCAGTCCAATCTGATCGCCAACGGCATTCTAGGCCGCGATCAGGTGGTGCGCTTCAGCGCACCCATCTTGGAGGAAATCCTGAAAGGCGCGATCCTCGTCTACCTGATTCGCCGCGCGGACTTCACCTACTTCGTGGACGGGGCCATCTACGGGTTTACAGTGGGGATTGGTTTTGCCATCGTTGAAAATTTCGAATACGTACTTTCCAGCCCATCTGCCGGCGTTACACTGGCATTGATGCGCGTCTTTTCCACCAACCTGATCCATGCCACCGCCAGCGGTTCGATTGGCATCGCGCTGGGGCTCTCGCGTTTTGAACGGGCCCGCTCCATCCGCAGGTTTTTGGCTCTGCTGGGCAGCGCCGCGGTCGCCATGGGACTCCACATGGCTTTCAACAACCTCGTCAGTCGTGGCGCACCGCTCCTGTTCGCCATCCTGGCTGGGTTTGGCGGCGGGTTCCTCGTCTATATCATCATGCGACGCGGGTTGAAAATCATGAAGGGCTGGGTGGACGAACAGTTGAGCAAGGAACAGTCCGTCACCTCGCGCGAAGCCTCCATCGTCAACCGTTTCGAAAATGTGGATGAAATTCTGGAGGGCTTTACAGCGCGGTTTGGCCTGCAAAAGGCCGCATTGGCAAAAGAGATTTTGCTGGCGCAGGCGCAGATGGGCATCTACAAAAAGACCGCCGAAAAACACCAGGACGAAAAAATGCGCCAGGCCGCCGAACAGCAGGTGGCCGCCCTGCGCGAGAGCATGAATGAGAATCGCAAAAAAATAGGTACCTACTGCATGTTGTTTCTGCGCAATATTTTTCCCGAAGATGCCAGCCCGCTGTGGGACATCCTGCAAACGCGCATGGCTCCCCGGGATGAACGAGGCACGGGGGTGTGGACCCGTTTGAACCAACGCGCGACAGGAACCGCATCCAAAGGCGAAACGGAATGAACAACGAAATTGTCCGCCTGAAAAAAGCCTTCCTATTCCAGGGCCTGCCCGATGACGTGCTGGAAGCCTTGGCGCAAAAAATGACGCACCGCCGTCTCGCCAAAGACAGCGTCCTCTTCCGACGCGGCGACGTGGGCGACGCGCTCTATATCATCGACGAGGGCGGGGTTAAGATCGTCCATGACGCCGCGCAAGGCGGCGAACTGGTGCTCAATCAATGCGGACCGGGCGAAACCATCGGCGAGATGTCGCTCCTCGACCAGGAGCCGCGCTCGGCTAGCGTCGTGGCGGTGACCGATTCTCAGGTCCTGGAATTGAAGCGGGAGGCTTTCTTCGATCTGCTCGATCAACGTCCGGACCTGGCGCTGATCCTGATCCGAAGCGTCTCCTCCCGCCTGCGGTTTGCCACCACCTATATCCAAAAAGCCACCGAGTGGAGCAAGAAAATCGCCGAGGGCGATTACTCTTTCATAGACCAGGTCCAGCCTGACCAGGTTGCCTCTGACGAGGATAAGGCCAGTCAGATGCTGGCCGCGTTTTTTCAGATGGTGAAAGGCGTGAAGGCGCGCGAAGACAACCTGAAACAGCAGGTGCAAAAATTGACGCTGGCTATTGACGAGAACAGGCGCAAGCAGGAGTTCGAGGAGTTGACTGGCACGGAATTCTATTCCAAGTTGAAAATGCAGGCGCAGAAAATCCGCGAACAACGCAAGGACAAATTCTAGGAGGCCGCTGTCATGGGAAAAATCGTTTCGATCCACTCGTTCCGTGGGGGGACAGGTAAATCGAATACCACCGCCAACCTGGCCGCACAGGCCGCGCTGAAAACGCTCCTGGAGAAATATCCGCAGAGC
>JAKANW010000244.1 GCA_021823555.1 Chloroflexota bacterium | reverse complement strand
GCCTTCCTGGGCGGCCTGATCGTCAGCGTGGTCAGCGTTGTGCTGAGCCTGATCCTGAAGGATGAACTAAGGGGCAAGCACTCGTAATATCCTCGCCTGACCTGGACAGCGTCCGACAGGAGCAGAGATGGGTGCCTTTGTATGTGCACGGATTTCATGGAGCCTCCATGAAATCCGTGTCTTTTTTAGAAGAAGGGGAAGATCGTTTTTAAGATGAGCGCCATGAATCCCCACTGGTTGACCATTAGCAAGCCAAGAAAAACCAGCAGGATGATTTGAAACCAGCGTCGTTTTGCAGCGCCAGCCAACGAGACCGCCACAAAGAGGACCAGCGCGTAGGTCCAGTCGGCTGCGTAAAGGAAGGGTTCAGAACCATAGCCCATGTGCAGGGCAAAGTTAAAGAGCAGCACCAGTGGAAAAGCCAAACTTAGATCTGCTTTGCGCCTGCGGATGATATTCCACAGGAAGGCCAACGCGGCAGCCAGCAGGAGCAGCATCCAAATGGTTATCACGACCTTGCCGAGGCCATCATAGCCGCTGTAGCTGAAATTGCCCGGCGAGAGTTTGAAAAAGTTAAAGCGCGGGAAAACCCCGCCGACTTCCCTGGTTTGGATAAATGGATGGGGGGCGACCAAGCTGTACAGGAAGATATTGCGCACCAACAGCATGGCGCGCCCGACCAGCCGCCAGGCGGGCTGTCCAATGACCGCGATCGAGTATTCCGATTCCACGCCCGCGCCGGCCGGGTCGAAGAACATCAGTGCGGAGGGATAGACTGCGGCGTGGAGAGTCGTCAGTGTGATGGCAAAGGCGGAAGCCAAAAGACCGTACATAAAAATGGGCTTGAGTTTTGGCCGGGCTACCACGAAACCGATGAAGGTCTGGATGAAGTTAGTGATGGTGATGCCGAAAGTCAACACGCCGACTGCCACCAGTGCAAAGAGGAACGTTTTTTCATCGAGCAATAGCAGGAAGAAAAGCAGAAGCACTGCAGCTGAGAAGATGTACGTCTCTACGATTGAACCAAACAAGAGATGCGTGGTACTGACGCCCAGCAGGCCGGCAAAGAGCAGCGCGTAGGTGCGCGAACCTGTCCATTTTTTGACGAAGAGCCAAGCCAGGAGAATGCACAGGGCACCCATCAATGGAACGAGCAGCAAGGTCACCGCGAACCGGTCACCGTTCAGGAAGAGGGAAAGGAACCAGATCACGGGACGAAAGACAAAGAACGCGAAGGGATGCACAGCGCGCATCTCGATGCCTGTGCCTTTAGCCGCGGCCAGGCGTCCCATCCAGGCGAAGTTATCGGCCGCGAAATAATTTTCCGTGGTGTCCATGTTGGGATGGTTGAAGACGAAGCTGAGCGCGATATAGGCGGGGAAAAAGGCCAGGCTCAACAAAATGCCGGGCAGGTTCTCGGTCACGAAGGCATGGATCGCCGTCTCCTGCCAACGGGCCAGCCAGCCGCGTTGATCGAATGCGCGCAATGTCCATGCGATGAAGGCGGGAGCGAGGGCAGCCAGCGACCAGAAGACCGGCAACGTAGATGCACTGGCCAGGAAGAGGTTACGGTCGAGGAGAGGCGGGTAGCGCAGACAGAGCAGGATCAGGCTCAGGGCAAAGATAAAAGCCAAGATGACGGTCAGCAGGCCAAGGATCGAGGCAGGGAGGCGGGATGTCAGCAAGTCCTGAATGTATCGAACGAGGGAGTAAAATCCAATCCCGAAGACCGTTTGCAGAAGGACTGTCAGAAAAGGGAAAGCCCAGGCAGGATAAAGGTGACTGAGAAAACCGGTCACAAAAACGGATGTTATCAATCCGCCCATCCAGCCGATCCACAAAGCGATGCGTGATTTTTGGTCGGCGATGTACTCGTAGCCGGGGAATGTCGGCAGGAGCAGCGCCAGACTCAACCCGGTGGCGGAGAGGAAATCTGCCAGGTGGATGAGGGTGGGCATTGGGGAAAGGAGGGCAAACAGGAGCGCAGCGAGAAGTGCCTGGGCGAAGAGTGGCACGCGGCGAGACACTTTGGCATAGAGTCCGGCAAAGCGCGGGAAGACCTGATGGATCAGGATGCCAAACCCCACAGCGGGCACGACCAACAAAAAGACCTGCTCTTTGACCGGACGATCAAATAAGTGAAAGAAGCGCGCCGCGAGGGATGCCGCGAACGCCAACGAAAAGATCAGGCTGCTCAACCAGCGCATAAGATGTCCTTTTAGAAATACGGAGCAACGTCAACCAACATGGCGTGCAGAAAGGTCCAGTTGTTTACCATGAGCAAAGCCAGGAAGACCAGCATGGCTGCCTGGAACCACCTCTTGTGAGCGAAGGTCTGGAATGAAAGCGCGACAAAGAAAATGACGGCATAAGTCCAGTCGGGCGAGTAGAGCATGGGATCGTCGCCATAGGTGAGATGTAAGACGAAGTTAAAGGCGACGCAGATCAATAGAGCGGCTTGCAGGGAAACGCTTTTGGGTGACTTGACCAGCTTCCAGGTGAAGAAGCCCAGGGCGGCCAGGAGGATCAAAAACCACAGGCGCGCCAGCCAACTCCCGAAACCCGCATAGGAAGTGATCAGTCCCCCGTTATATCCCGGCTTGTATACTTTGAAACACGGGAAACTACAGCCAACATCAGCCAGCAAGTCCAATGGGCGCGGTCCAACCGTGCTGAACAGGGTAATCGTGCGACCAAGAGCATAACCACGCATGTAAGTCTGCCGCAAGGGCGTGGTCATGATATCAAAAGAGTAGCGTTTTTCCGCCAACATGTCCGATGGAATATAAAATGGCTGGCTGGTGGGGTAAATCTTTACCTGGACAAAAGCCAGAATCAATGCGAGCGCCAGAACGATTAAAACATATTTTGCGATTTTGGTGATCTTGAAGTCGGTCAGCACAAAGACAATGCCGGTTTGGATGAAATTTGTGATCGTCAACCCAAAGGTGAGCAGCCCTGCCGGTACGAGCCAACGCAGCGATTTGTTTTCCCGCTGGATCAGAATGAGGAAGGCGATGAGCGCGGCAGCAGAATAAATATAGGTTTCCAAAAATATGCTGAATAACAAATGCGAGACCGTTGCGCCCAATAACGTGGCAGTCAGCAACGCGTAAGTATTATTGGCCCAATGCTTCATAAAGAGCCAGGCCAGGAAGACACACAGCGCGCCCACGGACGCGTTCAACAACAGCGCGGCATAGAAGCGATTCCCATTCAAAAGCAGGGATAACAGCCAGGTCAGGGGACGGAAGATCAAATAAGCGAAGGGATGCACAGGCCGCATGTCTATCAATCGGCTGGCGGGCGAGGCCATGCGGATCATCCAACTGGCGGGATCGGCATCGTAAAAATTGTCGTCCACGGCTTGGCTGAGGCCCCGATAGGCAATGCTGTACGTTACTGCCAGGGTGAAATACGCCGCGAAGAATGCTGCGGCCATCAATAGCGCCGGCAGGTGTGCGCGCAGAAAAATGAAGAAACGACTGGATGTGAACGCCTGATCCAATTGGCGCGCCTGTAACTGCCAGAGCAGGAGGAAGGTCCACAAAGCGGAAGCCACGAACAAGCCTGCCAGGAGCGGCCAATCCTGTGGGTGGAATACGAACAGGCTGGCATCGAACATCATTGGAAAGCGCGTACACAACCATACGACCGCGCCGCTAAAAGCGAACCCGACCAGCAAGGCGATAGTCATCATTCCATGCCGCGCCCACTGAAAACGCGCCGTGACCTCGGTAAATAGAAAGTACCCAACCAACACCAAAGCGGTCTGCCAGAAAACACCCCATGCCAGCCACTGCCATGACTGGACATAAAAACTTTTGATAAATCCCAACACAAAAGAAGTGACCAGGCTACCCATCAGCCAGGCCACGCCAAAGTTCAGGAAGGATAATTTATTGGTACTCTTCAAGCCTCGCCCTCCGTCTCCGCGTTCAATCCGGGCAACCCTCCAGCGGGAGCAGCCATACGCACCGCGCGCAGGATGGCCTGACTCAGCGCCTCGGCTGCGAAGGCGCCCACCGTAGAGACATCCACGCCCTTACCTCCCGTCGCCAGCGCGAAGACCGTATCGCCATCCAGCATGGTATGGGCCGGGCGTACCGTGCGCGCCAGCCCGTCCTGCGCCATTTGCGCCATCTTATTGGCCTCGGCTTTCGTCAGGCTGGCATTCACAGCCACCACTGCCAGCACCGTATTGGCCCGCGTTGCAAAGCCCAACACAGTGCGCCCAAGGAACGACTTCATCAAATTCATGGTATCTGCAAAATAGCCGGGCGCGCCGATGTGGAGAGGACCCACATCCGCGGAACGGACGCCTGCAACGATCTCGCCGGACCTGGGATCTATAACATCGCCAAAAGCGTTGACTGCCACGATGGCCCCGACCACCACCCCGCCGCCGATTTCAATGCTGGCGCTTCCCAACCCGGACTTCATAGCCTGCTTCGCCCCAAAGAGTTTTCCCACACTTGCGCCGGTGCCTGCCCCCACGTTGCCCTCGGTCACTGCCTCCGTTGAGGCAGCCAGGCAAGCCTGGTAACCCATCTCGGCGTCGGGACGCACGTCAGCCCGGCCAAGGTTCAGGTCGAAAAGGATCGCCGCCGGGACAATCGGCACCAGACCGGCGCCGGTGTTGAATCCGATCTTCTGTTCTTCCAGGTAGCGCATGGCGCCGCCGGCAGCGTCCAAGCCGTAGGCTGATCCGCCTGCCAGCATCACCGCATGGACCTTTTCCACGAGATTGAGCGGGTTGAGCAGATCGGTCTCGCGCGTGCCGGGGGCGCTGCCGCGCACGTCCACGCCGCCGACCGCGCCTTTGCGGCACAGGATAACCGTACAGCCAGTGAGTGCCTCGTTGTTTTGGGCGTGGCCCACTTCAATGCCGGGCACGTCGGTGATGGAATTTTTCAACTTCATTTGGACGGAGATTATTTCAAGAGGCGGGCCAATTCAAGGAACTCTTCCCATTCTTCAGAAAAGAAGTGCACCGTGATGTTATTCAGCTCAACATGATAGGTGGTCTCGCCATCGGGTTCCTCTGCCTTCCAGGCCAGGTAATTCTCGGTCTCTGCCAGGGTCTCAGTGCGGGGTTCGTCATTATTTTTAGCCATGGGATTCTCCTTATTTGGGTTATCAATTGGATTTGCAAAGCCAGCCAAAGGACCGGTCAAGCCTGGGGGTGACGCGACCGGTTGAGGCGTCGCCAGAAGCGGCGCAATTTGGCGAGTTGTTTGGAACCGGGCAGTGGAGGCGTCTGGCGGGCTTCATCGGTTGGCCACGGATCGAGATCCAACATCTTACGCATGGTGTAGCGAAAGAACAATGTCACTGTAGCCAGCATGGGAGCTGCAACAACTACTCCAAGAATGCCCAGCAGGCTGGCACAGATGATGGCTGATACCAGTACCGCCGCAGGATGGACTTTGAGCGCCTGGGACATGATGCGTGGGGAAACGAGATTATCAAAAATCTGGTCAACCACCAGGCAAACGCCGATCACGATCAGCATATAGGTGAGAGGTGAAAGATCGAAAAACTTGTAAGGTTGAAAATAAGTCACCAGGCATAGCACAAGGTAATTTACCAGCGGCCCTACATACGGTACAAACCGTGCTACTCCGGCTACAAAGGCCAATCCAATTGCATAC
>JAKANW010000243.1 GCA_021823555.1 Chloroflexota bacterium | reverse complement strand
CATGGTAAAGGAACGCGAGACGGCGAACACCAGGCCGAGATTGAGAGTGATCGCAAGCGCGGTCACGAGAAGCGATTGGACCTGCATGTCCCGTTGAATCGCATGTGTGCGCTCGATCTGCGCCGGATCGAAAATGTTGACCGGTATCTTCACGATCTGGTGATACCCAATAGGGGCGACCAGCAGGATGCCGATGATCACCAGGATGATCGTAACGCCGGTAAGTTTGATGCCCACGCGCGCCCCGGAGATGCCGCTGAGTTGCGTTTCAAAATCTTGCGGCAGGAGAACGCTGCGCGCCGGGGCTAACAATCGCTCGATGATGACCGGCACCAACACCGCCACGCCCAGCACCGAGATCAAACCTCCGATCAGGGTATAGAGGAATTGGTCGAGGTTGGCAATGTGACTCAGGTAAAAATAGAGGCTGACCGGCAGGATGCCAATCAGGAAAGCGACGGGCCCCGAAATGACGCCATACAGCCAGGGCAATCTGGAGATTTCGCGCCACGCCGAGCGGATCTCTGCCGCGCTGACATGGTCACCCTGGCCCCGCACCGCCTGAATCAATCGCTGACGCGATTTCGGCGTGATCCCCCATGCGATCAGTAGCAGAACGATGTTGGCGGCCGCCATGGAAAGGATGGTCATCCAAACCACTTGCCACATGCGAGCGGCGGAAAAATCCGCATTGAGCAGGACGGACACGATTCCCAGCAAGAGGCCGGTAAGGGCCATCAATTGCGCCATGCCAATGACGGCAACGGTATAGAATTTGGGCGTCCGCTGAAGCAGGCGCTGGAAGAAGGAGAGTTCACTTCTCATGCCTCATCCCTCCCGTTCGGATGTTCAGCGGTCTGAACGTTCAATTTGATCTGCGTGCCTTTGGCGCCGATGGCTTTTGTCAATTCAGACGCTGTGGTCGCAAGGATGGTTTGAATATCCGTGGAGCGGCGGATCTTGCTGGTGACATCGTACAGCACGCGTTCTCGTTCAGCCTGACGCCGGATTTGATCCAGCAGCCGCGCGTTGGCGATCACTGCGGCCAGGCTTCCCGCCAGCGTGCCGAGCATTTCCTCATCGTTCTCCGTGTACGCGGCGGGCTGCTCGCTTTCCACGTTGAGCACGCCGAGCAGTTCGTTACGGTAAAGCAGGGGGAGCGCCAGTTCAGAGCGCGTGTTGGAACTGACCTCAATGTAGCGCGGGTCCGTGGTTACATCGTCCACACGCAGGGGTCGGCGATGCGTGGCCACCCAGCCGGTGATGCCCTGGTCGAAGCGGATGACGACCTTGCCGGTATCGTCAGAGTAGCCCACCGAAGCGCGCACCTCCAATGTCTTTCGTTCGCGGTCAGACAGGAGAATGGATACGCGGTCGCCGCCGAGCGTAACCTGCAAGCCTTTCACGGTCGTTTCGAGCGCCTCCTCGAGCGTTGTGCCAGATGCCGCCGAAGTGGTGATGTGGTGCAGGAGGCGGTGCTGGGAGAGATGCTCTTGAGAGTCCGCGAACAGTTCGGTGTTCACCACGGCTACAGCCAACTGGTCAGCGAGAATTTCCAGCGTGCGCAGATTTTCCTCGGTGAACGCGAAGGGGGCGGTGCTTTGCACATCCAATGCGCCCAGCACACGCTCGCCCACCTTGAGCGGGATGGCGCACTCGGATCGCGTATCGGGCAGGATGGGATTGGCGAAGTAGGTTGCGTCTTTCATGGTGTCATTGACCACCAGAGTCTCACCGCGCCCCGTAACATAACCCACGATGGATTTGGAGCCGACACCGAGCTTGTGTCCCATGCGTTTGAGTTGCGCCCCCGCCTCGCCCGTGGCCTCGCGGATGACGGCGTATTCGCCATGCAGGTCAATCAGGAAGATGCTGGCATGGTAAAAGCGGAAGCGTTCCACGATCAGGTTGACGGCGCGCACCAGCAATTCGTCGAGGTTGAGCGAACCGCTGATGTCGCGGGCAATCTCCGCCGCGGTTTGAAGTTGCAGGTTGTTGCGGCGGCTCTGTTCGAGCAGGCGGACATTGTGGATCACGCCCGAGGCGTGTTTCGAGACTTTCACCATTAATGCCAGGTCGCGTTCAGTGAAACGATTTTCCTGCTCTGCGTCCTGAATCACCAGCGCGCCAATCGGTTCATCGCTGACCAGCAGGGGGACGCCCAGCCAGGATTTGGCCGACTTGCCTTGAATCTTCGCGCCCAATGCCTGCGCCTGGCGTTCTGTGTCTTCCACCAGCATGAGCGGACGGCGGGTGCGGATCAGGATGGAGGTGAGGCCTTCTCCCAATGGGAAGGTCTCGACGGAAATCACCTTTCCATCCTCGTAGAGATAGGGGATGTTGATGGAGTTGGTCTTGGCGTCATAGAGCGCGATCAGGAAACTGTAATTCCCGACCACACGCGAGATCTGTTCCTGCAAGGCGGTGTAGAAGGTCTGGATATCGCTGATAGAGACGATGGAGCGGTTGATGGACATCAGCGCTTCCATCTCGGCCATGCGGGTGTGCGATTCATTCAGCGCCTGGAGGCGGGTGAGGGTGGCGCTGAGAATCTCCGGCAGGGTCGTGAACGGGCGGACATTCAGGCTGGTGAGAGGTTGACCGGGAATCTCGCCCACCAAAATCAGGCTGACCGGTTGCCCATTGATCATCACCGGCAGGATCAAGCCGCTCTGCGAACCGTTCAAGCGCAGCACTTGGACCAATTCCGTGGGGAGGTTTCCTTCGCGGCTCAGGTCGCTGACCAGCAGGGGACCGCTTAATTGTTTTTGAATCTCTCGCGCAGTGAGCGTCAGCGTCCTTGGAAGGCTGGGCTTTATGTCCAGGTAGGGGTTCGAGGCATTGATGATCTCGCAGTGTTCGGCGTTTACCTTCAAGACGATGAACGGATATCGCGCTTCGCGGATGGCGCGGGCGGCGGCCTCGAGCGCTTCTTCCTCCGTGGAGGCCTGCGCAATGAACAGGGCCGAGCGATAAATACGGTCGGCGTTAGTCCCGGGCGCCTGTCCTTCTTCAGCGACCGTGGTGTTCTGAATGGCGGCGGCGATCTGGTTTGCCAGCGTTTGGAGAACGATGATCATTTCTTCGTCGAATGTCCCCGGCTCGGTGCTTTGCACGTCCAACACGCCGAGGATCACGCCGCCCAGCACCACGGGGATGCCGGCCTCGGCGCGGGTCAGGGGGAGCAGTTCGTTGCGGAAGTGGATGGGATCCATGTCCACGTTCGAGGCGACGCGCGGCTTTTTGTTTGCAGAGACCCATCCCACGATGGAGTTCGAGCCGACCTGGTGACGATGTCCGCGTTTGAGCATTTCTTCCGCGGAGGGACCGTGCGCGGCTTGCAGGGAGACGAACTTTCCGCTCTCGTCTATCATGAACACGCCCGCGTGGTAGAACCCGAACCGTTCCACGATCAGTTGAACCGTTTTTTGCAGGAGGTCGTTCAAGTCGAAAGCGGTTGTAATGCCCTGGGCCACTTCCGCCGCGGTGCGGATCTGGCGCGTGCGTTCTTCCACCTGTTCGCGCAGGGAGGTGTACAGGCGGTTCAAATCATCGGCCATGCTATTGAAGGACCCGGCCAACATGCCGATCTCGTCATTGCGTTTGATTTGGATGCGTTCCTGCAATTCACCTTTTGCGATTCGGCTGGTGACCTCGGTGAGAGACTGGATTGGCCTGGCGATCCAATTGGTGACCCAGAGGGTGGTTAAACCGATTGCCAAAAGAAGGCTGAGATAGACAAAGGTGGTAAAAGGCCAAAGGCTGTCGAGCTGGCCGAACACGCTGGATGTGGGGACCTCGAGGACGAGGGCGGATTGAAGGTCCTCCATCCACGCCACCTGGGCAATCGTATCCTCCCCTTTTTCGTTTTGAAAAACCACCGTGGCAGGTTGAGGCCTGGCGTTATTTTTCAATTGTTCGATGGCCTGGCTGATAGCCGCGCGTTGATCGCTCGCTGAAACAAAAGGCGCCAGACCGTTCGTGTATGATTCGAGACCGATGAAGCCCCCGTAGTTGGAGACAAAATAAGCGCGGGAGGATTCGGGGCTGAGTTTCTCCAGCGAATTTAAAATCGAAATGGCGGTTTGTTGCTCCGAGACGCCCACCACCGTGGCGTGGGAAACCCCGTCGGAGGTGCGGTACTGGTCCACGGTGAGCAACACGAATTGACCGGGAAAGAATGGGGTCAGGTCGTATACGCCAATCGTTTGCGCGTCGGAGGCGCGCAGGGTTTCAAAGATCGCGTCGTTGCCGACGTTTTGATTCAGCCATTCCTTCTTGCTCGCCAAAAGGACGCGGCCGTCTGGCGCGAAGATGATGAATTGCGTGAAGACCGGTTCCACCCCCTCGCGGTTGAGCTCGGCAAAAATATCCTTGACAACCTGACTGCTCTCCGCAAAAAAGGGACTGTCCTCGCTCTGGTGGAGCATGATGCTGACCGCGCTCTCGAAATCCGTGCGCCTCACCACACGGTCGAGGCGGATCTGCCGTATCTTGATCTGGTTCTCGGTCGCGGCGACCTGCCCGGAGACCAGGTTCTGCATCTGCGTTTCCACTTGTTCGCGCAACAGCGACCTCGAGCGCAAATACGCCGTCAACGCCATGACCGTCAAGGGGATAAGCGAGAGGGCGGCAAGCGTCCGCGCGAAGGAACTCGCCAGGCTGGTGCGCCTGGCTTGTCTCTTGGAAAACCATTTGGATGGGAAAAGAGATCTCATGGCGGGCTATGTGTACTCCCAGACCTTTTCGCCGTTCAGAATGCGGCGGATCTGTTCCGGAAACCGGTCGGGATCAAGCGGCTTGCCGAGGAATCCATCAAAGCCGGATTCGCGGGCTTTACGCATCTGGTCTTCGCTGGCTTCCGCCGTGACCGCGATGATGGGGATGCTCTTCAAATGTTCCGCCGAGCGGATTTTCTTGAGGGCGCCGTAGCCGTCCTCGTAGGGCAGGCGAATGTCCATTAGGATCAGGTCCAGCCGGGGCAGGGTATCGGCATATTCCACCACTTCATACCCGGAAGTTTTCCATTCGCAATGTATGCCCAGGTACCCCAACATGCGCGCAATCAACACGAAATTGGACACGTTGTCTTCCACCACCAGGACGGTTGTCTCTTTGGGGATTTGCGGCTTGCGGATGGGTTGGGTATCAATGGGTGAAGGCTCAGTCATTGTTGTTTCCTTGCCATAAAACGTTCGATCTGCTGGGATAGGAGGTCAATGTCTATCGGCTTTTGAATATAGCCGTCGCAACCGGCCTCCAGCGATTTTTCGCGGTCGCCGCGCATCACGTTTGCGGTGACGGCAATAATGGGCACGGCGGCGAAGCCGGGCGTCTTGCGGATCTGGGCGGTCAGGGCGTAGCCGTCCATGTCGGGCATGTTGATGTCCATCAGGATCAGGTCCGGCGCGACCGATTGGATCTTTTCCAGGGCGTCGTGCGCGGTATGGGCTTCGGTCACCTCGTAGCCTTCGGCCATCAGCACGCGCCGCATCAGCATACGGTTGTCCGGGTTGTCTTCGACGTAGAGGATTTTCTTGCCAGTCATGATTACTCCAGTGTGATTTTAATGGCAGGGCTGTAATCTTTCATAACAGCACCCTTACAAAACCAATTTCCTCCTGATTTATTTTGTTCCTTTCACATATGCAAGGAGGGTGAAACC
>JAKANW010000242.1 GCA_021823555.1 Chloroflexota bacterium | reverse complement strand
ACGAGGATGAAAATACCGAAGAACAAGGCGGCCGGTCTCAGCGGGGATTTCTGTGTACGGACGCGGCCCGGGTGAATGCCATACATTAACGCGGCCAGCCAAAGTGCGGTCTCGGTGCCCAGCACGAGCAGGTAGATCAAAAACGGCGCAGCGCGCACATAGTAGGAGACGGTCACTTCGGGTTTGAGGTAACGCAGGAGGAACAGGAGCAGACCGGAGGTCAGGGCGAGAAGCGATACAAGCACAAACGCGGCGCGGAAAAGCCGCGGACGTGCAGACGCGTCGAGCCAGCGGGAGCGAACGTCCGCGTGGCGGGAACGAAAATAAAGCCAGCCTTCCGCCGCCAACAACAGCACGAGCAGTCCCGCCAGCGCCAGTCGCGCCGGCGACAGTCCCTCGCCGGGAACGGCGAACAACGCGGCCAGGGCGATCAGCCCTTCCGCAATACAAAGCAAAAAGAAGGCAGGCCAGCGACGATAGGACATAAAGAAGATGATTACAAAAAACTGCCACAGATTTCACGGATTAGCACAGAAAAATTCTGTGAAATCTGCGTAATCTGTGGCAAAAGTTCTGGAGAGAAGGTTGTGCGCCTTAGAATTGAAACCCGCCGCGGGCGGGAACCACTTTATGCGAATAGTTCTTCACGTAACCAAACAACTGCTCCGAGAGGCGCAGCCACTCCGGCGAAGCCAGGATGCGCTGCGCACCAGCCGCATCGGAAGCCAACAAACCCACCTGAATTTGCGGGTGATTGCCGTAGATAGTCGCCCAAGCTTCCACAGGTTGCAAACCTATCCGCTGGACACCCGGCACAAACTCACCGACCACGAACTCGAAGTATTCCTGTTCGCGATCCGGGGAAATATCCCAGGTCATGATCACTTTAGCGGACACCGCGACTCCTATTCGCTCTGGTAATCCAGAACGACCACATGTGTTTCTTCAGGAAGCTGCGAGCGATTCACTTTGAGCAACGGCTGCTTTTGCACCGCGTTCGCGCCCAATCCCATTTCTTTGAGAAACTTGTTGAGCGAATCGAGCTGCATCTTCTTTAAATCCGGCGTGGCGTAGTGCATCGGCACCACCAGGTTTGGCTCCAGCAGACTGATCACTTCCGCCGCCTTGGCCGCGTTCAAACTATTGCCGCCGCCAACCGGCACGAGCGCCACATTAACCGTGCCGAGCGCTTCCACCTCGGCCTGCGAAGGCACCTGCCGCAGGTCACCCAGGTGCGCCACCGTAATGCCGTCATAATCGAATACATAGAGTGTGTTGCGCGCCGCATCCTTCCCCTTTTTGCCAGCCCCATCGGTCTGCACACCAGTGATAAAAACACCGCCAATCTCGAACTCACCCGGGCCGGTAATGGAATGCGAAACGCCTTTCACGGCGTCTAAATGATTGTGTCCCGGCGCATCATGGCTCACCGTCACAATGTCCGCTTTCAACTTCAACGGGCCGTAACCGATCGAATTGTGGTCAAACGGATCGCAAACCACCGTCGCCATGCCGCGCTCGGTCAAACGAAAACAAGAATGCCCATACCAGGTAATTTCCATTCGGGAACCTCCGGCGGCAATTATACACGGGTTGGGTTATAATGTCGCCGCTTTACCGCCGACCAATCGTTCGTCCAGAGTGAAACTGCGGACGATCACTCGAAAGCGTTTCGACCAACCATGAATCTTCTTAGCGTAGATGAAGCGCGTGACCGCATCCTTGCCGCACTCCAGCCGGTGAGCGTAACCCGCCTCCCGCTGGAGCAAGCCGCGGGCCGCGTCCTCGCGCAGAATATCACCGCCGAAAGCGACCTGCCCCCCTTCAACAATTCCTCCATGGATGGCTTTGCCCTCCGCACCGCCGACCTCGCCTCGTCCCTGACCCTGCGCGTGGTCGCCGATATTCCAGCTGGGTCCCAGCCTGCGCCTGGATTCCGCCTCCATGCGGGTGAAGCTGCGCGCATCATGACCGGTGCGCCCCTGCCCCCCGGTGCGGACGCGGTCATCCCCATAGAAGACACCGACTTCATTCGCCAAACCGCCGGCTCCATCGCCCCTCCGCACGTGACGCTGGCGCGCCGCGTCCGCCCTGGCGAAAACGTCCGCCAACGCGGCATGGACATCCGCCGCGGCCAAAGTGCGCTGCACACCGGTCACCGCCTGCGCGCTCAAGATTTGGGTTTGCTGGCTATGCTCGGCGTGGCCAACACGCCGGTCTACCGCACGCCGCGTGTTGCCATGTTTTCCAGCGGCGATGAACTCGTGCCAGTGGATGTCCCTCTCACACCCGGGAAAATCCACGATTCGAATTCCTATGCCCTCGCGGCGCAAGTCGCTTCCTGCGGTGCGGAGCCGTTACGTCTCGGCTCGGCCGTGGACCAACGCCAGGCAGTCCAGGCGCTGTTGGACCGCGCCGTGGATGAATCTGCGGACATGATTTTTTCCACCGCGGGCGTGTCGGTCGGCGCGTTCGATTTTGTCAAGGAAGTGGTGGAAACTAACGGCAAGCTCGGCTTTTGGAAGGTCAACATGCGTCCCGGCAAGCCGCTGGCGTTTGGGGAATATCGCGGCATTCCGTTCATGGGCCTGCCGGGGAATCCGGTCTCGGCCTTCGTCACGTTCGAGGTCTTCGGGCGGCCGGCGCTGGAAAAGCTAGGAGGGGAGATTCCGTTCCCACGGCCGCGCATGCGCGTGGTCCTGGAAGAGGCGATCGAGTCGGATGGCCGCGAAAGTTACCTGCGTGCAGTGGTCGACTCGGCCAGCGGGCGCGCACGTCTCACTGGTCATCAAGGGTCAGGAAATTTGTTTTCCCTGGTGCAGGCAAATGCTTTACTAATTATCCCCGCTGGGGTAAAATCCCGCCCTGCCAACGCGGAAGTGGATGCGTGGCTGCTTTGAACAAAGAGGAACATAATGGACAAATGGTTATACCGAATTTCGATCGCGTTGACCGTGCTTGGAATTCTGGTTTCCGTGTACATGACAATTTACAAGTTGACCGATAACAACTCCATGTGTATTGGCAATGGCGATTGCAAGATTGTCAACGCCAGCCGTTATTCTGAAATTTACGGGATTCCCGTGGCGCTGGTTGGGGTGGTCGGTTATGCCTCCATTCTGGCCGTGCTATTGCTGGAAAAACGCGGTGAGTTCATGCTCAACAATGCCACCATGATCACCTTTGCCCTGGCTCTGCTGGGCTTTCTCTTTACCTTATATCTGATCTTCGTGGAGGTAGTCTATCTGAAAGCCTTGTGCCCGTTCTGTTTAACATCACAGATTGCAATGACGATATTGTTTATCCTTTCTGTACTCCGGCTTGTCCGGCAACCTCAATACTAGGAGGAATACCATCATGCCTCGTATTCGCTGTCACTACGCCGATTGCGTCTTTGTAGACGACGGCATTTGCTCTGCCGCGGCGGTTGAACTCGACCCCGATGAGGGCTGCAAAACCTATACACCTTCTGAGCAGGAAGCGGAAGAAGATTGGGACGAAGAAGAAGAATTGGAAGAATGGGAAGAGGATGAAGGGGAAGAGGATGAAGAACTCTGGGAAGAAGACGATGACGAATTCTGATCCGGCAAAACCAACGGCGACCTAACATGGTCGCCGTTTCGTTTTTCATGTTTGACTGGCGGCTGGCGCCGCTCTCTTCCATTTGTGAACGCAGGCTACTTCATCCACTGGTATAGAAACACACCCGCCGCCACAGATAGATTGAGTGAGCTGGCACGCCCGCGCATCGGCAGGGAGACGGTCAAATCACAGGCTGTCTGTTGCGCTTGTGAAAGTCCCTTCTGCTCCGAACCCAGCACCAACGCCCACGGCGGCTCGACCTGTACCGAGCGATAATCTGCGCGGGCGTGCGCAGACGTGCCAATTAATTGAAATCCACTGCGCCGCGCCCATGCCGTGAACTCATCGAATGCGGCGTGGACTACCGGCTTCCAGAATAACGTCCCCATGCTGGCACGCACCGCCGAGGGATGGTATATATCCACGCCGCCATCCAGCAGGAAGAGCGCATCCGTCCCGACCGCGTCCATAGTCCGCAAGATGGAGCCGACGTTGCCCGGGTCTTGCGGAGAGACCAGCGCCAGGGCTGAATTAACTGTGGTATCGGCGAATCCGGCCAGGGTCAGGTTGCGCTGCGAGGCCAGGGCCAGAATGCCCTGCGGGTTTTCTTTGTCTGCCAGCGATTCCATCACCTGAGGCGAGACCGGTTGTACGCGCACATGGGCCGCTTCCAAACGCGCCACCAATTCCCGCGCAAATTCACTGGAGAGCAGATCGGGCGCGTATAACACCATGTGCAGTTCCCATCCGGCTTCCACGGCTTCGCCCACGTGGTGGATGCCCTCCACAAGAAACAGCCCGCTTTCAAGGCGTGCCTTTCGCTGACGCAAGGCACGCGCCTGCTTGACCAACGGGTTGGAAAGACTGGTAAGTGTTTCGGTCATAACAAGGAAGCTGCCCCAGCGTTCTATGGCGCCGCCACAATCAACGCGGCAATCATGCCGGCTTTGAAGTGGCCCGGAGTACCGCACACCACCTGGTATTCGCCAGGCTCGGCGGGGGCGGTGAAGGTCTCCGTGCTGCTTTCACCCGGTTGAATCTGCGCTTGCCAGAAAACATTCGGCGCATCTTCGGGGCCGTAATCATCCCCTACGTCTGCACCCAATTTCATGATGATGAAGTCGTGCACTACCGACCCAGCATTTGTCACTGTGATGGTGATGGTCTGCCCGGCGGGTACGACAAATTTGTTGGGCGTAAACTGAAAATCGGTCATCTCCACTTTGATGGTTGTAGAGGGTGTGGCCCCGCCGCCGCTACATGCGGTCAGCACGATGGCAACGATGACAACCAGACTCGACATTTGGAACACTCGCATCTCATACTCCTTTTTTATCGGCCTCAAATGATTTGTAAAAGATATTACAGTTCAATCCATCTCAGCGTTATCTGTGTTGTCCGTATCCTGCAATCCAGTTGTCAGGTCACCATCAAAACCTTATCAACTGATGATACGCAGGCTATTTGTATTTCGACATTCATGCCGCCGTGCAAAAGGGAGCAATCAAGAAACAACCGGGCCTTACGACCCGGTTGTTATTCACAAAGTTCGCTCTACCCGCCGCGCTCTTGCTTGGCGAGATCAGTGTCATTGGCTTTGTAGCCAGGTCCCGATTTGAAGTAGTCGTAATTCGCTTGAATATCCTTCGTCAGATCGATAACCTCACCTGCTTTCAGTTGTCGCACAGAGTTAATGGTCACCTGCACACCATGATGGTTAGTACCGGTGAACGTTCCGGTCTCGCCGATCTGGCTGACATACTCTCCGCCCTTGGCGGTATATGCCGAAGGGACATCCGACTCAGGGAAAATGGCATTGTATGGGCAGGCCGGAACGCACGCCCCACAGTCGATACAAGTATCGGGATCAATGTAATACCAGGGGTGACCTTCCTTGGGCACGCCAGGGACGATGCACTCCACCGGGCAAACTTCCACGCAACCGCTATCGCGCAGGCACAAACCGGTGATGATGTGAGTCATAGGGTCTCTCCTTTTTTGAAAAATGAAAAGCCAGATAACTTTATTATATCTGGCTTCTTGAGAGATGCAAGACCCGCGCGCGGGAATTGCTTGAATCACTTGGCGTTG
>JAKANW010000241.1 GCA_021823555.1 Chloroflexota bacterium | reverse complement strand
TGAACGCGCAGCAGTTTATTGATCTGGTCGCCCATGTGGACCGGCACGCGGATGGTGCGTCCCTGGTCGGCAATGGCGCGCGTCACAGCCTGGCGGATCCACCACGTAGCGTAAGTGGAAAACTTGTGCCCGCGCCGATAATCGAACTTCTTGGTGGCGCGGATCAAACCGATATTGCCCTCCTGGATCAAATCCAGAAAAGGAACGCCGCGCCCCATGTACTTCTTGGCAACCGAGATCACCAGGCGGGAGTTGGCGGTGATGAGATGTTCACGGGCAGCCCAACCGTCCTCGATCAGTTTGCGCAATTCCATGCGCCGGCGCTGGTTTACATTCCCGCGCGCCAATTCCTCACGGGACATGCGGCCGCGTTCGATGCGCTGGGCCAGTGCGACTTCTTCTTCCGCGGTGAGCAGCGGGACGCGGCTGACTTCCTTCAAGTAAAGACCGATGGTATCGTCCGTGTCAATGTTGGCAAGATAGTCATCCAGCGAAAGATCAGGCTCTACCTCAACTTCGGTTTCTTCCACAGCTACCAGTTCATCTTCGGTTGGTTCGCTGGTTGCAACATCTTCCATAAAGGGGACGCCCGCGCTTAAAAGCGCCGAGAAGGCTTCCTCGAGCTGTTCCACATCCTGCTCAGCCTCCGGGAAGAAGTGAAGAATATCATCCAGCGTAACATAGGACTTCTGACGTCCCAGTTCGATTAACCGTGCAATCGCGGGAAATTCTTCTTCCTCGTCTTCGATTATTATTTTCTCTACATCCATTCTTCCGTCCAACTTTGAATTTGAGTCCAGAATACACGTTTTTTAAGTGAAAAGCAATACCTTTTTAAAATTCTGAAACTTTGTAATGTTTTTGTTTTACGCTGCTCCGCTAGGGTGTTGGCGTGGACAATGCATCGGCAGGAGTCGGAGTCTCTTGCGGCGCGGCAAGCGTCTCGGTAGGGGGAAGCGGAGACGGGGTCAACGTCTGCTGGTAAGGCGGCGTTGTCAGCAGGTTGAGCAGGGAGGTGATGCCAGCAGCGTCCACAATCATGACCTTGCCATTGTCAACCGTAGCATAGTAACCTACCTGCGTGGGCGTTTCTGCTCCAATCTGCAAGACGTGTTGTTTGCCGCCGGTAAAACTGATTGTGATCGTATAAGCAGGATGATCCAGGCCGACGACGTCGAGGCCAAGATCAATCTGATTGTTGAGGACTCGCAGCGCGCTGATCTGCGTGGCCGCCGCCTCGACCAAACCCTGGTCTGCATCTGCTTCGATGGGCTTTTGCACCACCCAGGCCTTTTGCATGTTATGCGCGATGCTAACATCCTGACCAGTGGATGACTGGATTTCGAAGCTGGTCGGCAGTCCTTCCTCTGCCCCAAAGACAGTAGTGTTCGCGGCAGTCGGGAAAGCCTGGGCGTCCGACTTCGTGACCTGCTTATTGCGCTGGAGATAAAAAACGAGACCGACCAGCGCCGCCAGGATGATCAGGGTAACCCATGTGGATCTGCGGATCATAGAGATTAACCCCTTCTACGGCGGGAGATCCAGGATGCAATGCCAGCTACGATCACCAGTCCCGGCAGGATGAAAATCGAGCCGAGCAGGATCATGATCCACTGCAATTGTGAAGGCAAGTTGAACGTGCGTTGAGTGGGTGTGTGAGGCGTGATCTGGATCAAGATATCCTGCCGGGCAGCCCAGTCCACCGAGTTCACAAAAATATCACCGTTGCCGTATGCATCGAAAGCCTGGTCGGTGGCGAAGAGCGAGTTGCCAAAGACTACCACATGTCCTTTGGTGGTTGTGTTTTCACCGGCAGCCGCCAGGGTCAGGGGACCGAGAAAATCTACACCCTGGTCATATTGGACCTTGCCCGAGAGACTCGAAAAATCCGTCTCTCCCCAGGATTGCTGGGAGGTTTGAACCAACGGAGTCAGCTGCACATTCTGCGGGGCTTGCCCAAGGCTCAAACTGCGGGCGCGCGGCAGGATGGTCACCAGAGTCATGTGCTGGGTGATGGGGTGAGTTGAGGAGAAGCTGGCCGAGGTGGCGTTCAGTTCCTGGCCGGAGTTGGTCAGGTCAATGACCAGGTCATTATCCAGGGTGATGCTCCAGTTGGTCGTCAGGTATTGAGCCAGAGGATCAGGAGCATTGCCAAACTGAGTGAAAGGAATTGGATCTTCCATGACGATCAACCCGCCGCCGCTATCCACATATTTTTGCAGCAGGGAAACTTCCTGGGCAGAAAGCTGCTTCTGGGGGCCAGCGACAACGATTGCTTTTGCATCATCAGGGACCTTGTTATCGGCCAACAGGTTGAGTGTCTTAACCGTGTAGTTCTTGCTCTCCAGTGTGGTTCTGGCAGTGGCGAAGGCTGTATCGCCGGCAGTGTTGATGTCCGCTTCGCCATCGCCGGTCAGGAAATAGATCGTACGCGCTTCCGGGCTGATGAGCAGGATCAACGAGCGGGTCAGGTCGGATTCTGTCGCGCTGGAGGCAATTTCTTTATGGGTGCCCATCACCAGCATGATCTTGCCGTCGCCGGTGA
Source organism: Chloroflexota bacterium (assembly GCA_021823555.1). Next base: position 3,128 of record JAKANW010000241.1, on the reverse strand, counting down.
TGCCAGCCTGCCGAGCTTGGATCGGATTGGTATCCGGGTCTATGAACTGGTAATCGAATTTGCCTTTACTATTCGATTTAAAATCCTGCAGAAGTTTCTGGGCATCCGCGGTAGGCAACCGCTGGGAATAAAAAGCATAGGCAGTAACTTTGTCTGGCAGGGAGGCCAGCGCCCGCAGCGTTTCGGGCGCCAGGGTGTGGGACTGGTCTTCGGTCAAATCCCAGGACTTGGGATTCTGGAAGGCCAGCATGTTGGCGACGAACAGGATGCCGATCACGGCTACAGTCATGATCAGGGAATTCGAGCCGTAGCGGGCCTGCCGTCCAGTGAGGAAGCGGCGCACCTTGTCTGGAACGAGAATGCCATATATGGCCAAGCCAATCACAATCAGAGCCAGGCTGATCCACAGGGCGTTCTTGAACGCATCCGGATTGGCGGGAGTGAACAGTTTTAATGCAATCGCGCCTTGCACAACTCCAAGCAGGGCGGCAGCTACACAGGCCAGGCCAGCCAGGATCAGGGCAAGGAAAGCATAGCGCTGGATGTTGATCTTCTTCTTATTCATTTAGCGCCACCTTCGCGTCTCGACCGCGGTTGTGCCCAGGAACAGGCCAAAGATAGTGATGCTTAAATAATAGACGATGTCGCTCAGGTTTATCACACCTGTATTGAGAGAGTTATAGAAATGCGCTTTCATATCGAGATATCTGAATACATCTCCACCCACGCTGACCACATCAGCGGGAAAACCAACCAACCACCACAGGAGGATGAATACTCCCAAAGTAATGAAAAAGGCCGCAATTTGGTTACTGAACAGGGAGGATATCCCCACCCCCAGTCCTAGGAAGGCAGCAGAGACCAGGATCACGCCCAGGTAGGCGGCCATCATCTGGCGCTGATCAATGCCAGGTGTGACCAGACTGTTGAGCACGATCGGATAGATCAAAGTAACAGCAATGATGGTTAGAATGAACAGGAAGCCGCCCAACCATTTGCCAATGATGAGTTCCCAATCGCGCACCGGGGCGGTGAGCAGGAGTTCCATGGTACCCATGCGGGTTTCATCGGAGATGAGGCGCATGGTCAACGCCGGGACGGAGAACACCAGCAGGAAAACGATATTGCCTGTGATCGGGCTGATATCGGGCGCAGTGCCGAATGATTGCATGGCATTGGCAATATAGTTTTGGATGACAATGGTGAAGATGACCCCTAATACGAGCAGGATCATAAAAGCCACCACGTATGCAATGGGGCTGTTGAAGTAATGATTGTATTCGCGTTTGGCAATCGTCCAGATGTTTCTCATTTCTCACCTCGCTCTTTGTTGCGCGCTTCGTCGCCGGTCAATTCAAGGAAGATCTCCTCCAGGCTCATGCCCAACGGGCGCAATTCGAGCAGATCGTAGCCTGCACTGATGACAGCCTTGGCTACTTCAGGGCGAATGTCATGCCCCGGTGCAAACTGAAATTCCAGGGTTCCCTCGCCTTTGATCTCGACGCCTTGCACACCTTTGATCTTTTCGACAGCATTGGCCAGGTCATCGGATTCGCCGCGTACACGCAGCACGACACGTTCAGCGCCCAGCAGGCGGGCTTGCAGATTCTCAGGCGTATCTTCGGCCACGATCTTGCCTTTATCAATGATCAGGACGCGGTCGCAGATGTTCTGTGCTTCGGAGAGAATATGAGTCGAAAGCAGGACTGTCCGCTCTTTGCCAATGTCGCGCACCAGCTTGCGGACTTCCACCACCTGGCCAGGGTCAAGGCCGATGGTTGGTTCGTCCAGGATCAGCACTTCGGGGCGATGCAGCAACGCCTGGGCCAGGCCAATGCGCTGGCGCATGCCCTTGGAAAGATTGCCGATCATGCCTTCTGCGCGATCCCCCAATCCGACCATTTCCAGCACCTCGTCCACGCGGTCTTCTGCATCCGGCAGGTGACGCAGGTCGGCCATAAACTTCAGATAGTCGAAGACGGCCATATCGGTATACAACGGAACAGTTTCGGGCAGGTATCCGACCCGACGGCGGACTTCAAGAGATTCACTGACCACGTCATATCCTGCGACGGTGGCTTCTCCGTCCGAGGGCGGCATATAGCCAGTCAGGATGCGCATGGTGGTGGTTTTTCCGGCGCCGTTGGGGCCGAGGAAGCCGACAACTTCCCCCTGCTCAATATCGAAATTGAGCCGGTCAATTGCCCGGCGGCTCCCATAGTCTTTGGTGAGACCATTGACTCGAATCATTGGCTCTCCTTGCATGAAATGAATGAAGATAATATGGCGAAACAAACGGCACAGCAGCCATGCGGCGGGCCGTGCCGTAGAGTGAACCGAAAAATACTATACAAAATTTATAGAACAAAGTCAAGCAGGTTATGAAACTCTAATCAAACACTAATCTTTATTGAACGCCGCGTCCACAAAGAAGGACGACATAAAAATTTGTGGTCTGCAGCTATAATAAATGGAGAAAACTTCCGAACATGAGAGGCGCTATGACTGAACTGCTTTACCAGACCGATAGTTACCTGCGTGAATTTGAAGCGACCGTCACCTCAGTGGACGCCGAAGCACGCACCGTTGTATTGGATCGCTCAGCCTTTTATCCGGGCGGGGGTGGCCAGCCATGCGACTTCGGCATGCTTGATGTCAACGGCGTGGAGTACCCAATTGGAAAGGTCAAGAAGCAGGCCCAGGATGTGCTGCACTTCCTGGGCGGGGCTTCGCCTTTGCCAACTGTCAACGCCGCGGCGCGCGGGACTTTGGACTGGGCGCGGCGGCACCAGTTGATGCGCACCCACACCGCGCTCCACGTCCTGTGCGGGACCGTATTCCGCGATTACGGCGCGCTCGTGACCGGCGGCGATATGGAGCCGCTCAAGGGCCGCATGGACTTCGAGTTCGAGACCATGCGCGGCGAATTGGTGCGCGAGATCGAAGCCGCGGCCAATAAGGAAATCGCCGCGGCCCATGAGATCCGCGTCAACATTCTGCCGCGCGAGGAAGCTTTTCAGATCCCCGACCTGATCCGCACCAAGATCAACCTTTTACCGGAAGGGATCATGCAGGTCCGCACCGTGGAAATCGTAGGATTGGACTTGCAGGCCGATGGCGGCACGCAC
>JAKANW010000240.1 GCA_021823555.1 Chloroflexota bacterium | reverse complement strand
GAGCTGACGGCGGAAGCGCTTGCCGGCTTCGATGGCCGGGAGGGAAGACCGGCCTATCTGGCCTACCGGGGGGATATCTACGATGTTTCGGCAAGCCGTCTCTGGAGGGACGGCAGTCATGTAAAGAGGCATCAGGCGGGAGGCGACCTGACCGAGGCCCTGGGGCAGGCTCCCCATGGAGAGGAGCGGATTCTCGCCATGCCCCGGGTCGGCAGGATGCGAAGGCGGCATTTCAAGTGGGGCACAATCTGCTCGCCGCGCATGGTCTCGCTTTGCAGGCCATCCGCGCGGTCAATCCGAATTTACAAGTTGGCATTGTTTTGAATCTTTGGATGCAGGACGCGGCATCCGATTCGCCCGAAGATGTTGCCGCCGCAAACCTTGCTTTTGAAAGAAGTGAAACTCTCTTCCTTGATCCAATCTTCAAAGGGCATTATCCGGCAGGCACCTATGAAATGGCTGGCGAGAGTATGCCGAAGATCAAAGACGGGGACATGGCGCTCATCGCGCAAAGGCTGGATTATCTCGGAGTCAATTTTTACTCGCGTAATCTCATCAGCACCCAGGGACAAATTGAACCCGTGCCAGGCTCGGAATACACCGAAATGGGATGGGAAGTTTGCGCCCCGGCGTTGAGGCGCATGTTGGTCAAGATCAACAGCGAGTACAACCTGCCGCCCATCATCATCACCAGCAGGGCGAGAATCATCAAGAAATTCAATTTCGTTTTCATTTCAATCTCCTTGTGAAGTTATTTCATTGGCAAGGCCAGTTTCACCCTGATCGAGACCCTTCTCGAAGGCTACATAGCGTTTAGCCAGAGTCGGTATGCGTTCCGCCAGGGTCATTATCAGGAAATCCAGCGTTTCGCTATCGATTCTCTTCAAGATGTCTTTTTCCGCCTCGGTAAGATCAAAATCTTCCAGCGTTTGGTCGGGGAAGGCCAACAGTGCGCGGCTGAACTCAGCGTCCAGCATGAGCCTGCCCATTATGGATTCAACAGCTCGATTCGACATAGGATTCCTTCTTGTTTCAAAACAAATAGGGCTTTGAGAAACCTCAAACTTGCCCCCATTCTAAGGATTTTCCCCCGTTACGTTGTGCGAAATGTTACAGAAAACTTGTGTGATTTCTTACATGGTTTCGGAAAGCAGTTCCTCCGAGGCGCGTTCCAGACCCGGCCGGTCGAGGATGACAAGCTTATGCTCCTGCACGCAGATCAAACCGGATTCCTCCAGGTGGCTGATGGCCCGGTTCAAGTGCCCGCGGCTGGCGCCTATCCAATTGGCTAAATCCGTTTGACTCAACGGCAGGTCAATTTCGGTCTTGACGTTCAAATCTCCATCGCTCCGGCTTAGATATAGAAAAACGCCTGCCAGACGACCATTTACACCGAGCGTGACTAACGAACGAATATGGATCAGGAGTTTTTCCATCGACCCATGAACCAGATCGGAAACATTGCGCATCAATTGGGGAGAGCGTTGCGAGAAACGGATCAGATCCTGCTGCGCCATGACCAGCGAGACCAATGGCGTCACGGCAGAAGCGCCCAGCATGCGGGTTTGATCTTCACGCATGAGCGGCAGTCCAACCGCGGAGCGCGGGCCAATCAGGTCCAGCATGAACTCCTCGCCGTGCGAATTAGTGAAGAAGGCGCGCACCAGCCCCGATTCGACCACGTACATATTTAAAACCGGGGAGCCGGGATGGAAAAGATAAGCGCCCTTGGCATATTGGCGTTTTGTCAGACAGGGCGCCAGTTTGGCTAATTCATCATCGCTGAGGCCTGAGAAGAGTGGATATTTGCGAAGTTGATCAGCATTTAGCATAAGAACCTGTGTTCAAGTCTGAACTAGAAGAGCTTTGTATCACTTTCTACAACGAGGCAGGTCATGGCCAATCCAACAGACGCAAACCCGGCCAACAGGTAGCTAAACATGAACGTCAGTGCGCCAGGCATGGTGCGGTGCCGCCAGCAATAGATGCCCAGGATCGCTGCAAAGACAGCCGAAGCCAGCATCGGCCAGATGTAGGGGGGGGTAGTGATAGGATAAATTCATTTCCGCGCCCCGATGAAGGCCAAACCCTCCCCAATCATAGTACGAGGTGACAGTCACTTTATTTCACAAAATCGCTGATTTCATTGTACTGCTTTGTCGAAGCGTGAGCAATATTTTTAGAACTGATAGTCAGTGGGAAAATGTTACACGCTTTTGCAGGACAGGCCGTCGCCGCCTTTGAATACAACCAAGCCCTTTATCTCCCGCTATTCATCAAAAAATGCCCTCACGATTACCCTGTTACGCACTACAGAGCATGAAAAATATGTCTGTTTGTGTGTATCCCTGCCCGTGCGGATACCACGGCGATTCACTCAAACCTGCGCCTGTGCGCCCGCGATAATGCCGAAGCAAAAAGTACATCTCAGGGGCACTACTCGATAGAATTGACATTCACATCGAAGCGTCAAGAGTTGATTGTGAAAAACTAAGTGGAGATTGTGGGGAAGTCGAGTGAATCGATCCGTAGATATCAGTTCTGAAATACTTGACTAGACAAGTCTACGGAAGTAAAATCACCCGCACATCTCTCAGAGGCCAAGTCATGTCAATGTACTGTTTCGTTGTCCAATTTAAATTTCCAGACCCGCGCGCCGACATTTATTTGGCCGACGCGCACGCGCTGGGGTTCAACGACCTCCGGCGCATCCAGCGCCAGAGCCTCTACTTTATCGAGGGTCAACTGTCACAGGACACATGTCAACAGTTGGCCCTCAGTCTTTTAACGGACCCTGTGACTCAATCCGCATCCTGGATGGAATTGCCTGCCGTTAGGTCCCCGAGGGGGGTGTCTCAGACCGCCCTCAAGCCTGATACCGTTATGATCGAGGTTGCCTTCCACCCCGGCGTGACTGACCCTGTTGCCGAGCAGATTGTCCGCGCTGCATACGAACTTGGCCTGGATGGCCTCTGCCGCGCGGCAACGGGTATGCGCTACATCATCGAAGGAGCGGACTCAGCCACTGCCGAAAAACTGGCGCAGCGTTTGCTTGCCAACAATGTCATCCAACATTGGACGGTTGGCGAGATCATTCCTTCCTTTCCTCAGGAGACAGAGTCGAGCGGTGTGGTGGAGACCATTTTCATTCGCGGCTTGAATGATGACGAGTTGCTTGCGCTTTCCAAAGGGCGGCGCGCCGCATTGGACCTGGCCGAGATGCGGGTCATTCAAAATTATTTCACCAGGGAAGGACGCGATCCCACAGATGTGGAATTCGAGTCCATTGCTCAAACCTGGAGCGAGCATTGCGTCCACAAAACCTTCAAAGCCAGGATTGATGTAAATGCAAATGGGACTGAATATCAAATTGATTCGTTGATAAGAACCTATCTCAAATCCGCCACCGACCAAATCAACGCATCCTGGGTCATCTCCGCTTTTGTGGATAACGCTGGCATCATTGACTTTGACGATGAATTCGAGATTTCCTTCAAAGCCGAGACGCACAACCACCCGTCAGCGGTGGAGCCGTTCGGAGGCGCGAACACAGGCGTCGGCGGGGTCATTCGCGATGTGCTGGGGGTCAGCGCAAAACCGATAGCGAATACGGATGTCCTTTGCTTCGGCCCACAGGACCTTGATCCCGCGTCCCTGCCTGAAGGCGTCCTGCACCCGCGTCGCGTTCAATCGGGCGTTGTCGCTGGCGTGCAGGATTATGGCAACAAGATCGGCATTCCAACAGTCAATGGCGCGATCCTTTATGATGAAGGTTACACTGCGAATCCTCTGGTCTTTTGCGGATGCGTGGGCATCGCCCCCAAAGGCAAACATCACAAAGCTCCTCAGGTCGCAGACCGCGTGATCGTGCTCGGTGGGCGCACGGGACGCGACGGCTTGCGCGGCGCGACCTTCTCCTCGATGACCATGGACGCGCAAACAGGCGAGGTTTCTGGTGCCTCCGTGCAGATCGGCGACCCGATCGTCGAAAAGGGATTGATTGACGTCATCGTGCGTGCCCGCGACATGGGACTCTACAATGACGTCACCGATTGCGGCGCGGGCGGGCTTTCCTCCGCAGTTGGGGAAATGGCATCGGCCATCGGAGCAGATGTTGAGCTTTCAAATGTAAGGCTCAAATACCCAGGCCTGGCTCCATGGGAAATCTGGCTCTCCGAAGCACAGGAACGGATGGTATTGGCTGTCCCGCCAAAAAGCCTGTCTGCTCTGCAAGAACTGTGCGACACCTTCGATACCGAACTGACCGACATCGGAGAATTCACCGGCTCTGGCCGCTTGGTAGTCAGACACAACGATAAAGTGGCGCTTGACCTGGATAATGAATTCTTGCATGGCGGCATTCCACAACGACAACTAAAAGCAAAAATTGATCGGCCAATCTTCGATGTGCCGAACATCGAATCTCGAATATCAAATATCGCCCTCAAAGACACGCTTCTCAAACTTCTCTCCCATCCAAACATTGCCAGCAAGGCCGCGGTCATCCGCGTCTACGATCACGAAGTGCAGGGCAGAACAGTAGTTAAGCCGCTGACGGGTGTTGAAGCCGATGCGCCCTCTGATGCGGCAGTCATAAAACCAATTGGCACAAAAGGAGTCAAAGGTATCGTACTCTCGAACGGGATCAATCCAGAATACGGCCAGCGCGATGCCTACAAAATGGCTTGGTCGGTGATTGATGAGGCTGTTCGCAATGCGGTCGCCGTCGGCGCAGATCCCGAACGGATCGCCATCCTCGATAATTTCTGTTGGGGCGATCCGCTTCGCCCTGAAACCCTCGGCTCTCTCGTCGAAGCCTGCCGCGGTTGTCATGATGCGGCCCTTTTTTATGGCGCACCATTCATCAGTGGCAAGGACTCCCTCAACAACGAATATCTCGGCGCGGACGGCCAGCGTCATGCCATCCCGCCCACGCTGTTGGTCTCGGCCATCGGCCTCATTCACGATGTCAACATGGCAGTCACGATGGATTTGAAAGCGGCAGGCAACCTTCTTTATCTAATCGGTGATTTTGCATCAGAACCAAAAACTGTCCCCGATGTGTCCCAATCCACTCCACGGGTTTATCAAGCATTGCACCGGGCAATTCAAAATCGTTTGGTGAAATCATCTCACGACTTGAGCGACGGAGGCCTTGCCGTTGCTGCCGCAGAGATGTGTATCGGTGGTCGCCTCGGCCTGGAACTGGATTTACCCTCGACCGCGCTCTTCAATGAAGTCAATGGCTGCCTGCTTGTTGAAGTCGTCCCAGCTGATGCGCCGACCTTTGAACAATACTTTGAAAATTTACCATTCGCCCAAATTGGTGTGGTCACGAAGCAGCCCATGCTCAAAATTGCTGACGTTGGAATACCTGTCGAGGCTCTCGTCAGCGCTTTCAATTCCACTTCTGATAAGCCATGAAACCAAAAGCTCTCGTTCTCCAAGCCTACGGCTCGAATCGTGATTTTGACGTGATGGACGCGCTGACCCTTGCCGATGCGGATCCGATTGGTATGCCGCTCAATGAATTGCGGTCTCGCAAAACGCTCTTTCGGGACTTTCAACTGCTCGTCCTTCCTGGCGGCTTTTCCTACGCTGACGCGCTTGGCGCGGGCAAACTGCTTGCCCTTGACCTGGCTTCCTATTTTGCGGATGAGATAACGGAATTTGTGGAGTC